>RFST01000083.1 GCA_009923855.1 Actinomycetota bacterium | reverse complement strand
ACGCCTGCGGAGGAGACACCTGCGGAGGAAACGCCTGCGGAGGAGACGCCTGCGGAGGAAACGCCTGCGGAGGAGACACCTGCGGAGGAGACACCTGCGGAGGAAAGCTCCCCGACGACGAGTGCCCCCGCGGCGACGGCGGGCGGCGGCGGTCCTTCTGGGCGCCCCAGCGGGCAGCAGCAGATCGTTGAGAAGTTGACGCTTAGCAGCAAGAAGGAACAAGAGCCGAATACCGGCACGCTCGAAATTGGCTCGTCGCCGTCTGGTCCCGGAGTGGAGCTTCAATCTGCAACCACGAGCACTAGTGGTTACGAGATCGAAATCGTGTCAACGGGTACCGACTACAACAAGCCCGAGACCTGGGTTGCCGAAGGCTTTGGAGAGATCTGCTGGAAGATTGAAGACTTCACCGACGCCGATTACGTGTTTGTTCTCGACGACGTGCCGTCGCCGCCGAATGGTGTTGATGGCGTTGACTACGAATGGTCGGCAGTGAAAGTTAAGGCCGGCTCGATTCGGTCGACGGATCTGGACTTCCAAGTGAACACGATGTTCATGGCGCCCGAGGGCGGAACGGCTGTGTTCGCCGATTCGAACAAGAGCGGAACGTCTGACCCAGGCGGTGGTTCGGGCGACAAGTCGATTAGCCACATCATTTTCTGTGTGAATCCGGTGTCGACCGGCAGTGGACCCACCACATCGGCACCGACGACGGCGCCTCCGACGACGGCTGCACCAACCACGGCTGCTCCGACGACCGCGGCACCGACAACTGCAGCGCCGACGACTGCTGCGCCAACAACAGCGGCTCCGACGACGGCGACGCCCACGACGGTGCCGTTGCCGAAGCCGCCAGTGGTCATTCGGCTGAAGCCCGTGGTGGCCCCGACGACGACGGCGCCGGATACGACTGCTGCTCCGACGACCGCGGCACCGACAACTGCGACTCCGACGACTGCGACTCCGACGACTGCTGCGCCGACGACGGCTGCGCCGACAACGACCGTGACTGGGGGGTCGACAACTCCGACGACCTCGACGGCCCCCGCGGACGGCTCATCAACGACCGCATCACCGGCAACCACGGCGGCGCCAACCACTGATGCGCCCAGCGAGGTGGCGGAGATTCGCATGATTCTCTCCACAGGCAACGAGACGGTTGAGATCACGGTCAAGGTGCGTCCGGCGTCGTTCGAGGTGCTCGATTCACCGGTGCCACAGGTGAGCCTCCCCGCGACTGGAAGCTCATCGCCCGTGTGGCCTGGCGTGCTGCTACTCGGTTTGGGTGTCGCCGTGATCGGTGTGCGCCGACGGGTCTTCTGAGCCTTGTGTGATCAGCGCGAATTGGTGATCACCACAGTTGTGTCACAGCGCCACAGGTACATCTCACCGTGATCGGTGTTCGTTGCGCTGCCCATGCGTACCACGCCTGATCGGGATCGTCGGCGAGGACGATGACGTCGGTGCGGTCACGGCCCGAGGCGTTGAGACGCACGGCGGAGGTATCGACCAGAGACTGCTGCACGAGCCACGTATCGCAGGTCGCGCAGACACGCGCATTCACCCAGGAGTCCTCCGGTGGGCTGAGCTGGTGCTCAATCACCAGCCAGTCCCACCATGCGCGCGGGCTGCGGGCCATCACCGCATCATGGCGGCGCAGTGACGTGGTGTCCACATCATCCACTGTTTGGTGTGCAGGAGTCACACGCGGGTGTCTCGCGTAGCGGGCGCTGGTACACATCCGCAGTGATCATTCTTGTTGCAGCGATATCGGCACTGCTCTACGGCGTGTCGGACTATGCCGGTGGTCGCTCGGCGCGACGATTGTCGCCGGTCACGGTCGCGCTCATCGTCGATGTCTTGCTCGCGATCGCATACGGAATCGCCGTCACCATCGACCGTCCACCACTCGATGGGCCCACCGTGTGGTGGGGGATGATCGCCGGGCTGGGATCGATGGTCGGAGTTGTCGCATTCTTCGCGGCACTGCGCAGCGGGGCCATGACCGTAGCCTCGCCCATCACCGGCGTGGTGTCAGCGGTACTGCCCGTGCTCGTTGGTCTCGCCATTGGTGAGCGACCAGGCATGATCGCAGGTGCCGGTGTGGTGCTCGCCGTGGGCGCCGTTGCCCTCGTCGGTGGCGCGATCGGCGTGCCGCATGCGACGGTGTCGCGGCAACAGGTCATGCTCGCGCTGCTCGCGGGAGCTGCATTTGGCCTCTGGTACATCGGGTTGGAGCGCGCTGGCGATGACAGTGGATTGTGGCCGCTGGTGACGTCGCGCATTCTGACGTTGCCCACATTGATGCTGTGGGAACGTCAGCTACGGCGACGTTCGGGCCACCCGCGGCTGCGCCGAGATGCGCTGTGGTGGGCGGTGGCATCTGGTGCGTTCATCCTTGCCGCCAACATCGCCTATCTCACTGCGGTCCGCGATGGGTTGCTGTCGGTCGTTGCGGTGGTGGTGTCGCTGTATCCCGCCAGCACGGTGGCACTCGCGATCGTTATCGACCGAGAACGGGTTGCGCGCACACAGATCATCGGGATGGGGCTCGCCGGCGTGGCGTTGGTGCTGGTGGGCGTTGCTTAGGGCGCCGAGGTTGTGACGCGTTCGCGATACGCACCAGGTCGCGCCAAGAACCCACGGTGCCACCGGCGTGGCGTCAGAACGATCGCGCGAGGTTCGTCTTCAAACATCCAGCGCGCGAAGTGGCGGCGCCCCCAGTCGCCACTGTGTCGCACGACCCCGAGCGCGGTTTCGGCGCCGCGTCGGGATGCCAGCACCCGGCCGAGTCGACGCGCCATGCGGTGATCGGCGAACAGTTCGTTGCGGACCGCGCGGGTGTACGCCGCAGCGATATCGCCGCCGGTGCTCACCGCCTCCGCGGCGAGTCGCCCGGTGAGCAGGGCTTGGCCGATGCCTTCGCCGGTCATCACATCAGTGGCTGCGGCCGCATCGCCGACAAAGAGGACCCTGCCATGGCTGAGAGCCATCTCATCGACCCGTGCCGGGATCGGCCATGCGGTATGACGCCCCTCCCACTGCGCATCAGGCCCAAGTGCGGTCCGCACATGATCTCGTTCGCAGAGCTCTCGCCATTTGGCTGCGAGCATCTTCCCGGTCAGGCCGTCGTTGCGCAGCATGCCGAAACCCACGTTGGCGCGCCCGCCGGGTAGCGGAAACGACCACGCATACCCGGGTAGAAGGTCGGGCTCGAACCAGACGATGAGCTGTTGCGCCGCGGGCCCGGTCACGTTGCGTGCGTACTGACGGAATGCGTGCCATTCGCCGCGATATCCCTCGGGTGTGAGCCCGAGCGCGCGACGGATTGGCGACCACATGCCATCGGCCGCGATCACTGTGGTGGCCTCGATGATCATTCCGTTGTCGCAGGACACATCGACGTGGGTGTCATGAAGTTCCACGCCGGTGACAGCGACCCCCTCGATGATCTCTGTTCCTGCGGCACGGGCCTGATCGACAAGAGCGGCATCGAGATCGATGCGTGGGGCCACGGCGGCATAGACGCCGTCGGGCGGCAGGGGAATTCCGAATTCGTGTCCCGCAGGGGTTCGCAACCATGCCCCTTCGACATTCATCCAATTCGGCACGGTGTCTGGATCACACCCCAGAGCTTCAAGTTCTCGCAGTGCCAACGTCGTCAGGCCATCGCCACAGCACTTGTCGCGAGGAAAGACAGCCTTGTCGATCACGATGCAGTCCACCCCGGCGCGGCGGGCGTGGATGGCGGCGGCGGTGCCTGCCGGTCCGGCTCCGACGATGAGCAGAGCCGTCTGCCGGCGCGTTGTTGGTCCTGCGGGGCCTCCGTCATCGGGGCCGACAGCATCGGTGTCAGAGGTGTTGGTCGGGGGAACCACGACGTCGAATCTACGGCTCTTGGTAAAGAGATGGCCGACGGAGCCCGGTGGTTGTGCCCCGTGTGGTGTCATCGGGTACGCGTTACCTACGATGACGCCCGCACGGGCTGACGAGCGGCCCCGAACCTGGAGGACTTATGGCGCGACTGTGTGAGGGACGGGTGGCGATCGTCACCGGAGCCGGACGAGGAATTGGCCGGGAGCACGCGCTCAGCCTCGCTCGTCACGGCGCAAAGGTCGTGGTCAACGATCTCGGTGGCGACGTGAACGGTGAAGGCGGTGACCTCAGCCCCGCTCAATCCGTGGTGGAGGAGATCATCGCGATGGGCGGCGAAGCGGTTGTCAACGGCGAGAACGTTGCCGACTTCGACGGTGCAGGGCGCCTCGTCGCGCAGGCGATTGACACCTTCGGTGATCTCCACGCGGTGATCAACAACGCCGGCATCTTGCGCGATCGCATGCTGGTCAACATGACCGAAGCTGAATGGGATGCGGTGATCAACGTGCACCTGAAGGGCACCTTTGCGCCTGCACGACATGCGGTTGGCTACTGGCGTGAACGCCATAAAGCAGGGAATCCCGTGTCGGGCCGCATCATCAACACCTCGTCCGTGTCGGGTATCTACGGCAACCCTGGTCAAACGAACTACGGGGCGGCCAAGGCCGGGATTGCCGCCTTCACGGTGATCGCAGCCCTAGAGATGGCCCGCTATGACGTCACCGTGAATGCGGTCGCGCCAGTTGCACTCACCCGCATGACCGAGAACCTGGGGCCGGCACCAGCGACCGAAGAGGCCCGTGAGGCCCAGAACCCGCGGTGGATTGCTCCGATCGCGACGTGGCTCGCATCAGAAGAGTCGGCCGGGGTCACCGGGCGGGTGTTCGAGGCGTCCGGCAGCCTGCTCGCCGTGGCCGAAGGATGGGTGCGCGGTCCGACCGTGTCGCCCGTCGACGACCCAGAAGCACTGGGCCCCATCGTCGAGTCGTTGCTGGCCGACGCGCGACTGAACTCGGGCATGGACGGTGTGCCAGGCGGCGCTCCGCAGCCTCAGGGAGGCAACTGATATGGCTCTCGACCCGTCTGCTGTCGGTGCCGTCGGCGAGCCCGTCGACGTCACATGGGATTCCAAGGACTGTCTGCTCTATGCGGTGGGCGTCGGTGCGACCACTGCTGAGCTGGCCTTCACCACCGAGAACACCGCCGGTGTGGACCAGGCCGTTTTGCCGACGTTTCCGGTGGTGCTCGGATGGGGCCAGGGCTCCCCGATGCGCGCCGTCGGCGAATACGACCCCGCTCTGCTGGTACACGGCCAACAGGCCATCACGGTGCATCGGCCGTTACCCGTGGAAGGGTCGGCCACGCTGACCACGCGGATCACCGACATGTTCGACAAGGAAAAGGCTGCTGTCGTGGTCACCCAGACCGACCTGGTGGCCCCCGATGGCCCACTCGCGTCGTTGCGGTCGTCGGTGTTCATCCGCGGGGCCGGTGGCTGGGGAGGCGAACGCGGGCCCTCTGGGCCCCAGAACGTGCCACCCGCGCGCGACCCCGACCATGTGGTGTCGTATACGACCTCGCCGGATCAGGCGTTGGTGTACCGGCTGTCAGGCGACCGCAATCCGTTGCATTCCGATCCGGCGTTCGCCGCGCGCGGTGGATTCGACGCACCGATTCTGCATGGGTTGTGCTCATACGGTTTCACTGGTCGGGCGCTGCTGCACACCGTGTGCGGCAGCGACCCCTCGAGGTTCGCTCACATCGAAGCGCGGTTTGCGTCACCGGTGATCCCTGGCGACACGCTCGATATTCGTGTCTGGGAGATCGATGGGGCCACCGCGTTGTTCACCACCTCGGTTGGGGACCGGTTGGTGATTGACCAAGGCCTCCTTCGACACAGCTGAGAACGATGTCATTCGATCCTCGTCAGATGTACGCGACCTTCCGGTCGGTAGTGCGCTTCCGTGAAATTGACACCGACCCCGTGTCGCGACGACTCGCACGGTGCGTCACGGTCGACGACATGCGCCGTATCGCCAAACGTCGCCTCCCGCGAGGAGTCTTCGACTACATCGACGGTGGCGCCGAGGACGAGGTGACGATGCGGCGCAACTCGGAGGGGTTCGGGGCGCTCCGCTTCCGTCCGAACGTGCTGCGCGATGTCAGCGAAATCGACACCAGCGTCGACTTCATGGGGACTCGCCTGCCGATGCCACTCATGCTGTCGCCCACCGGCTACACGCGCATCACACACTCTCAGGGCGAGCTCGCGGTGGCCCGCGCAGCGGCATCGGCGGGCCTGCCGTATTCGTTGTCGACAATGGCGACTCGGTCGATTGAAGACGTCGCTGCGGCGGCTCCCAACGGCAATCACTGGTTCCAGGTGTACACCTGGAAAGACCGCGACCTCGTCGCCGAACTAGTCGGCCGTGCGAAGGCGGCCGGCTACCGAGGTCTGTGGCTCACCGTCGACACCGCTGTGCTCGGCCGGCGTGAACGAGATGTTCGTCGCGGATACACGATCCCACCCAAGATCGGCCCGGGGACCATCATCGACGGCATCGTGCATCCGGGATGGACGCTCGATTTCATCACCAACCCGCCGATCATGTTCGCCAATGTCGCAGGACGCGAGGGGCATGACGAGGACGGGTCTGATCCGATCGTGCTCGCCGAGCACATCATGCGGAACTTCGACCAACGGTTGTCATGGGATGACGTGGCCTGGCTCCGCAGTCTGTGGGACGGCCCGATCGTGTTGAAGGGCATCCAGACCGTCGATGATGCCCGGCGAGCGGTCGATGCCGGAGTGGAGGGCATTGCATTGTCGAACCACGGCGGTCGCCAACTCGACTACGCACCCAGCCCTGTCGACATCATCGAACCGGTCGCCACCGCGGTGGGTGAGCAGGTCACCATCATCTGTGACGGTGGAGTGCGTCGTGGGTCCGACATCGTCAAGGCCCTCGCTCTTGGGGCCGACATGTGCTCGATCGGCCGGCCGTACCTGTATGCGATGGGGGCAGCGGGGGAACGCGGCGTTGCCCATTTGCTCGATTTCTTCCGCGATGGAATGGAGCGGACCATGGCGTTGTCGGGCCGCCGCAGTATCGACGAGATCGACCGTGATCTTGTCGAATGGGCGTTGTGACAGACTTCACCAATGGCACTTGATCCTGCTGCTGCTGGCCTACTCGCGATGATGGCTGAGGCGGGCCACCCGCCAATGGAACAGGGCACCCCTGAAGATGCACGGCTGGGATTTTCTCTGATGCAGGAGATGGGAGGTCCCGGCGGTGATGTTGCCGAGGTGTGCAACCTCCACATCGACGGTGTGGCCTGTCGGCACTATCGGCATTCCACCTCGAGTAGTTCCCCGGTGTTGCTGTTCTTTCACGGTGGAGGCTGGGTGATTGGGTCTCTCGACTCTCATGATGCGGTCTGTCGCGATCTCTCCGCTGGTGCGATGTGCGATGTGATCAGCGTGGACTATCGGCTCGCGCCCGAGCACCCTGCTCCGGCCGCGGTGGTCGACTGTATGGCGGTTACCGAGTGGGTGTTGGAACACGGCCGGGAGATCGGGGTGGATCCGAACCGTGTCGCCGTCGGTGGTGACTCCGCCGGTGGCAACCTTGCCGCACTCGTCGCCCTGGAGGAGGCCGACCGTCTGGTGCATCAGTTGCTGATCTACCCTGCGGTTGACCTGACCTTCTCGTCGCCATCGGTGAAGGAAAATGCCGAGGGTTACCTGCTGACCGAAGCCGGAATGCGGTGGTTCATCGGGCACTATCTTGATGGCACTGGGATCGCGCCAGATGACCCGTCGGTGTCGCCGTCGCATGCCGACAGCGCACGACTCGCGCGCAGCGCGCCGGCCTCAGTGATCACCGCTGGTTTCGACCCACTGCGCGACGAGGGCAATGCCTACGCCGCGGCGCTGACCGCGGCAGGAGTCGCCACTGAACTACGGCAGTATCCGGGCCAGATCCACGGGTTCATAGGTCTACGAGCGCTGCTCAGCGATGCAGCCGACGCCCTTGAG
>RFST01000082.1 GCA_009923855.1 Actinomycetota bacterium | reverse complement strand
GAGGTCGTCGTCGACTCAGGCACCTCCGGTGCCACGGTCGTCGTTGTGGTCGACGTGGTCGTGGTCGACGTGGTGGTGGTGGATGGGTTGGGCACGCTGCCATCGAAGCTGGGCAGGCTCTCGGCGTAGGTCACGTCCTCGGGTTCGCTCACCCCGTTCCACACCAGCACTCGATCGCCCTTGTCGACGAGCGTCTGGAAATACTCAGAAATGTGCATCGGAATGCGCACACACCCGTGTGATGCCGGGTACTCGGGCACATTGATCGCACCGTGAATCGCAATGCCAAAGTTGAAGTACACCGGGCTCCACATATCGCCAAGTGGCCCATTGCGGATGCCGTCCACCATGCGCCGCACGGTGAATACGCCGCCGGGGGTCTTGGCGTAGGCGCACACGTCTCTGGTCACGGGTTCCTCAAGAAGATTCCCCTCGTTGTCGGTGTCGTAGGTGACCGTTTCGCAATAGAGCGCCGGTTCACCGAATTCATCGAGTTCACCTGAGGACACATGGGTGATCAGCACCGGGTCATCAGCGTGGAACACCACCATGACCTGTTCGGGGAGGTAGATCTCGATGTGGTCGCTCAACCCACCCGTGGTGCGTCGCGGCCTGATCTCGATGGGATCCTGCATTCGGTCCCACACTGCAGGGGTCACCTGGCCGGTCATCTCCGTCCGCGGCACGCCCAACACCAACTTCTCAAAGGCCCACACCGCCTGGATAGTCATCGTGCCGTAGATCCCATCGATCGGTCCCGGATCGAAATCGAGATCGTGCAACCGCTGCTGGATCATCGTCACGTCATCACCAGCGAGCCCACGGGTGAGCGTGCGTCCGAGAGGCACCTTTGGCGCTGTCGTCGTGGTCGTGGCCGCAACCGTTGTCGTCGCCGCCACCGATGTGGTCGTTCCCGCCGCGTCGCTCTCCGAACCGTCCCCACCGGCCGCCACAATGCCCACGAGTATGAGCACCGCAGCCGCTGCGGCCGCGGGCATCCACCGCAGCCAGTTCGGCGGCACACGCGGTGAGGAGGAGGGGGATGTCTCGTTCATGGCGCGACCGCTGTCAGGCTACCGGTCGCCTAGCCCCCCGTCCGATCGGGCGCCGGCCACCGGACGCACCCCCACCAGGTCGCGCCGCAGGGTCCACATCTCGCGCAGGATCGTGACGATCACCCCGGGCGACGACAGTGTGGACACGCCGCGGGTCCGTGGGAAGTAGTCAACCCCCATCTGCACAACCTCGAATCCGCTACGTTTGGCGCGGATCATTAACTCGGCATCGATGAACGATCCTTCGCTGCGCAAGGCCACCGCGTCGAGCACGCGACGTCGCACCAATTTGCACGCAAAGTTGATGTCGCGAAGTCGGACGCCGAACACCGCTTTGACCAGCGCGTTGTACACGAAGGTGTACACCGCTCGCAGCGCACCTTCACCGGTGCGATCGAAGCGGTACGCGCTCACGATGTCGGCGTCGTAGTCGCGCATCAGTCGCACAATGCGCGGAAGTTCGGCCATGTCGAAGGGCAGGTCCGCATCGGTGTAGAGCACCACATCACCACGCGCGGCCGCGAAACCCGACCGCATCGAACCGCCCAATTTCCTGTTCACCGAGTGATGAATGACACGGACCCGCGGGTCCTCAGCGGCAATCCGGTCCGCGATCGCGCCGGTGTCATCATCTGATGCGTCATCGATGACGATCAATTCATAATCGGTGATATCGCCCCGTTCCACGAGAGCATCACAGGCACGACGGCCGTAATCGAGCGCTCGCTCGATGTACTCCTCCTCGTTCCACATCGGGTAGAACACCGAGAGCACCCCGAACGACTCCGTGGGGGGATTCGGTACGGCCGCAGTCTCCGACTCGACGACGTCGCCCACGCGGTCCTCCATCGCCCGGAGGCTAACCAACCAACGCACTGTGTGCTGAGCGGGCCGACCAGCACCGCCACCAACCACACTGTGCGCACCCGAGCGCTGACGTAGCCTGACTGCATGGAGCACAACCCCGACGTGATCGCTCCCCCAGCGGGTGGTCTCACCTCGGCGTGGCGAGCGACGATCGTCGTCGTCTGGGTCGGTGTGGCCATCGGGATGGCATCGGTATGGTCGGCAAGCCGCCAAGTCGGGCTATCAACATGGTGGCTCGGCCCCCCCACCGACGGTCGTCCCGCCGTGGTGGCGATCGCTGTCTTCGTTCCCGCCGTCGTCGTCCTGGTCGCTGCTGCGGTGGTTCAGCGGCATCTGTGGCTCACCGCCGTCATCGCCGGGGTTGTCGTGATTGTGATCGGTTGTGGCGATATCGGCCGCGTCGACGGTCTGGCCACCGTGCAGATCGCTCTCGGCGCTGCTGGTGCGGCAACCGGGATCGCCGCGCTGTCGGGAACCGCACGCCGGGCATCCACGAGGCCGCGGTAGGTTCACGGCCATGTCGAACGTGCTCATGTCCTTGCCGACCGGCGAACGAGTCGGTATCGCCTTCTCCGGAGGCCTCGACACATCGGCCGCGGTCGCGTGGATGCGCGAGCGGGGTGCCGTGCCCTACACCTACACCGCCGATCTCGGCCAATACGACGAGCCCGACCTGTCCGGCGTGCCCGGCCGAGCCGAACAGTACGGCGCCGAGGCCGCACGGCTGGTCGACTGCCGGCCCGAGCTGGTGCGCGAGGGTCTCATGGCACTGCAGTGCGGTGCCTTCCACATCCGCACGGCCGGACGCACCTACTTCAACACGACACCACTCGGCCGTGCGGTGACAGGAACCCTGCTCGTGCGCGCAATGGCCGACGACGGCGTGGACATCTGGGGTGACGGATCGACCTACAAGGGCAACGACATCGAGCGGTTCTATCGCTACGGGCTAATGGTGAACCCGCGCCTGCGCATCTACAAACCGTGGCTCGACCCGGCGTTCGTCGATGAGCTCGGCGGCCGCACCGGAATGAGTGAATTCCTGACCGCCCGTAACCTTCCGTATCGCGATTCCGTCGAGAAGGCCTATTCGACAGATGCGAACATCTGGGGCGCCACGCACGAGGCCAAAGCTCTGGAGGAGCTGTCGACCGGGATGGAGATCGTGTCGCCGATCATGGGTGTCGCGCACTGGGATCCCGATGTGGCCATCGCCACCGAAGATGTGTCGATCCGTTTCGAGAAGGGGTGGCCGGTGGCCATTAACGGCACCGATTACGACGATCAGGTCGCCCTTGTCGTCGAGGCCAACGCCATCGGTGGACGCCATGGCCTGGGCATGAGCGACCAGATCGAGAACCGCATCATCGAAGCGAAGTCACGAGGCATCTACGAAGCACCCGGTCTCGCGTTGCTGCATATCGCCTACGAACGGCTCGTCACCGCGATCCACAACGAGAACACGATCGAGAACTACCACACGATGGGCCGACGCCTCGGGCGTCTGCTGTACGAGGGTCGCTGGTTCGATCCGCAGTCGCTGATGTTGCGCGAGCCTCTCCTGCACTGGGTGGGTTCAGCCATCACCGGTGAGGTGACGCTGCGACTACGACGCGGTGATGACTACTCGATCGTCGACACCACCGGGCCTGATCTCACCTACGAACCCGAACGGCTGTCGATGGAGCGCGTGGAGGATGCCGCCTTCGGACCGCTCGACCGCATCGGACAGTTGACGATGCGCAACCTCGACATCGCCGACTCCCGCAGCAAGCTCGACGTCTACCGCTCGGCGGGCACCCTCGGACGTGGTGGGGCACTCGAGCTGGATCCCGGCGCCGACTGAACCGCTGCGCGCGCCGATTCACCGACCGGGTTCAGTTGGCCATACCAGCGCAGCGTGCTTGGGTGATCGCTGCCACCAGACGTGCGCGGTCGGCCATGGTGTCGACTTCAACGAATTCATGGTCGGCATGGGCACCTCCGCCGACGGCCCCAAGGCCGTCGAGCGTGGGCACCCCGACCGCTGCGGTGAAATTGCCATCGCTGCCACCACCCACCGCGACACCGGCAATGGTCGGGTCATGCGCGACCGCGAGTGGGAATAGCTCCACCGAGGCCGACTCGGGCATGGGCGGTCGTCCAATGGCTCCCTCCACCGAGATGACGGCTGCAGGGTCGATGGCGCTCAACGCGGCCATGGCCTCCTCGATCCGGATGCGTTCAGCATCGGAGGTCACGCGCACGTCGACGCGTACGCGTGTCATCGCCGGCACGACGTTGTCGGCAGTGCCACCTTCGACCACGGTCGGCGTGACGGTCGTGCCCGCCTCAGGGCGTGCGAGTGCAGCGATGGCCAGCACCTGATGGGCAGCTTCGACCAGCGAGTTGACGCCACGATGGGGTTCGAGCCCGGCGTGAGCGGCCCGGCCGGTGACCGTGAGCGTGAAGGTGCCTGTGCCTTTGCGGCCCGTCTTCAATGCTCCACCGTCAGCACTTGGCTCGAGCACGAGCACAGCGCCGCATGCACGAGCGCGTTCTTCGAGAAGGGCCCGCGAGGTACGCGATCCCACTTCCTCGTCACAGGTGAACAGCATCTCCACCGGTGCGTCGGCGCCTAACGACGCCACCGCGTGAATGGCCTGCACGATGCCGGCCGCCATATCGAATACCCCGGGGCCTGTCGCACGACCCTCGGCGACACGGAATGGACGCTCGGCCAGGGTGCCGAGAGGAAACACGGTGTCGTGATGCCCAAGAATCAGCACATGTGCTGGGGTAGCACCACACCAGTGGACATGTGGGCCCGCCGGGCCGTCGATGATGTCCGCCGCACGACCGGTACGACGGGCGATGAGATCGGCGAGCACCTCTGCTGAGGCGCGCAGCGCCTCCGGGTCGCTCGATGGCGACTCCACTTCAACGAGGGTGCGCAGATCCTCGATCATCACCGCCGGGTCGAACAACACGTCGTTCACCTCCGCGACGCTACCCAGCCGGGGCCGACACGCTCGTCACGAGCCACATCACCGCTCGTCCATCTCGATCTCGTCGAGCCGTGGCGGGTCGGCACCGCGACGCCCCACGGTGACCGCAGCGGCAGCGATTCCGGCTCGCGACGCGGCGCAGAGATCGTCGATATCTGGATATGGTGTGGGCCCCGACGGGTGGTGTCGATACCACCACGATAAAAAGCCGGCATCGAAGGTGTCGCCCGCACCGATCGTGTCGATGACGGGCACCGCAGGAACGTCGATCTCGGCGGTGTCATCGGCGGTGTACACACCAACCCGGTCGGCTCCGCGGGTGAGCAACACCGACTGCGCCCCATGGGCGATAAGACCACGGGCAGCGGTCACGGCATCGACCCCCGGGGCCAGAATCGCCAGATCGTCGTCGCTGACCTTCACAACCCAACACGATGAGATGAGGGTGTTCACCCGTTGCCGGAAGGCATCGGGGTCGCTGATCAATGCGGGACGGGCATTCACATCCACCATCACCGCCCGGCCGGCAACTGCTGCCGAGGTGATCGCAGCGGCCACGTCGGTGGCCATGGGCTCCAACACCAACCCCAGGCCTCCGGTGAACATCACCGGGGCGATGACATCGAGCACTCCAACACCGATCGGTGCTGACGTGCCGTCGATATAGAAGCGGTACTCGGCCGCGCCCGAGTCGTCCACTTCGGCGAGTGCCAAGGTGGTGGGAGCCTCGACGCGGCGCACCCCGTCGATCATCACCCCATCGGTGACCAACGCGTCACACATCTGTGCGCCGAATCGGTCGGTCGATACAGCACCGGCGTAGGCCACGGGCACCTCCAAGCGTCCGAGGGCCCGTGAGGTGGTGAACACCGACCCACCCATGACCGCATCAACGCTGCCGCTCGGCGACGCGACGAGGTCGACGAGCGCCTCCCCACATGCCTGCACGAACGGGGCTGATGCACGAGGTTCTGTCGGTGGCACGTACGTATGGTGCCACCGCCCGCCATGACATCTGACCATCGTGTCGTGACCCGCCCAATCCGCTGCGATGCTGTGGGCATGTCGTGGCTCACCCCAGTGCTGTTTGTCGTGGGTGTCGCCGCACTCCTCGTCGGGGCCGAGGGCCTTGTGCGCGGTGCATCGCGCATTGCGCTACGCACCGGGCTCTCCCCCGTTGTCATCGGACTCACCGTTGTCGCCTTCGGCACGAGCGCCCCCGAACTCGCGGTGAGTCTGGGAGATGCCGTCGGCGGCTCAGGTGACCTCGCACTCGGCAACGTGGTGGGCTCGAATATCGCGAACATACTCCTGGTGCTCGGTCTGTCGGCACTGGTTGGCGGGGGGCTCAGCGTTGCTCTGCGCATCGTGCGTATCGATGTGCCGATCATGATCGTGGTGTCCGCGGCGGTGCTCGCCATGGCACTCGATCACCGGCTGGGCCGCGTCGACGGCATCATTCTTGTTGCGGTGCTAATCGCATACCTGTGGTGGACCGTGGCAGGTGCGCGTCGCGCCAGCGACGACGAGGCCAGCAGCGAGGCGCTGGGCGACTACGCCGATGCGCTCACCCCGGAACGACTGAGCGCCACGCCCGTGTGGCGCGACCTGATGTACGTGGCCGGCGGGCTGGGCCTGCTCGTGGTCGGTGCCCAGTTCCTGGTCAGCGCAGCGTCTGATATCGCGTCCGAGCTTGGCGTCAGCGAGCTCGTCATCGGCCTCACCGTCGTCGCGATCGGCACCTCGCTGCCCGAGGTCGCGACCTCTGTCGTTGCAGCAGCCCGCGGTCAACGCGATATGGCGGTCGGTAACGCGATTGGCTCGAACCTGTTCAACCTGCTCGCCGTTCTCGGGATTACCTCGGTGGTGTCTCCGGTGCGTGTCGGTGACGGTGCGCTCGGATTCGACCTTCCCTTCATGGTCGCTGTGGCCGTCGCCTGCCTACCGGTCTTCATCGATGGCTTCGAGGTCAAACGCTGGCAAGGCGGAGTGTTCTGCGCCTATTACGCGGCCTACCTGACATGGCTGGCTCTCGACGCCGCCGATTACGGCCTGCACGGCCCCTTCAGTGCCGCCATGGGGTGGTTCGTGGTGCCCATCACCGCGATTACCCTCGCTGTCGTCGGTTGGCGTGGCTACGGGGAGTACCGCACGTCACACACGACCTGACCGGTCACTGTGAGCGCACTGCCATTGCCGCGCCGGCGATACCAAGTTCGCGAAGTCGGCGACACGGCGCTCGGCACGAGTGTGCAACGAATCGATCCACTTGTGCGCCTTCTTCGACGCACCGCCACCGAAGATCATCATGTCGGGCGAGAACAACCGCTCGACAACAGCGCAGAATTCGTCGACCCGCGCGGCCCACTGATCCCAACTCAGGCCGTCGCGGTCGCGGGCGCTTGCAGCCGCGTACGCCTCGATGGATTCACCGGCGAACTCGAGGTGACCGAGTTCGGTATTGGGCACCAATCGCCCGTCGATGAACAACGCTGAACCGATACCCGTGCCCATCGTGATGACCAGCACAACACCAGCGACATCTCGGCCAGCACCGCATCTCATCTCGGCGAGACCAGCCGCATCGGCGTCGTTCAGGAGTTCGACATCGACCCCAAGCCGCTCCGCGAACAGGGCGCGGCCATCCACGCCTATCCATGCATCATCGATATTGGCCGCGGTGTGCACCACACCGTCGATCACCACCGATGGCATCGCGATACCCACAGGGCCGCGCCATCCATGGTGATCAATGATCTCGGCGACAACGTCGGCCACGGCATCGGGTGTGGAGTTGCTCGGGGTTGGTATGCGATGCCGCTCGCCGATCAACGCACCCGAGTCGCAATCGACGGGCGCACCCTTGATTCCCGTGCCACCGATATCGATTCCGAAGCTGGACCCCATGGCGATCTCAGGCAGCGGCACGCGTGCGACGCAGCAGCGGATCCGCAGCGGCCAGAGTGCGGTCGGCCAACCGCATGACCCGACCACCGGCACCCGGGGTGTCGGCGTCGACAAGGTT
>RFST01000081.1 GCA_009923855.1 Actinomycetota bacterium | reverse complement strand
TCGATATTCGAGTGCAGATACCGGACCCGCAGACCCTGCTCTAGCAGGTAGTCGGTGAGGTCCTCGGCCATCTTCTTCGTGAGCGTGGTGACCAGCACCCGGTCGCCACGCTCAATTCGGTCACCCACCATCTCGACGAGGTCATCGATCTGACCCTTTGTCGGTTTGACGATCACCTCAGGGTCAACCAGACCGGTGGGACGCACGATCTGCTCGACGATGCGATCGGACACCCGCAACTCGTAATTGCTCGGCGTGGCGGAGAGAAAGACGCACTGATTGACCCTCTCCAGAACCTCGTCGAACTGCAACGGGCGGTTGTCTCGTGCGCTCGGTAGGCGGAAACCGTGCTCGACCAACACATCTTTGCGGCTGCGGTCGCCGGCGTATTGGCCGTGCAACTGTGGCACGGCCACATGGCTCTCGTCGACGACGAGGAGATAGTCGTCCGGGAAGTAGTCGAGCAAGGTGAACGGCGGTTCACCGGGTTGCCGGCCATCGATATGCATCGAGTAGTTCTCAATGCCGTTGCAGTATCCGACTTCGGCCATCATCTCGAGGTCGTATTGGGTGCGCATCCGCAACCGTTGTGCCTCCAGCAGCTTTCCCTCGGTCTCGAACGCTGCCAGTTGAGTCTGCAACTCGGCTTCGATGCCCCCGATGGCCCGCGCCATACGTTCCACACCGGCCACATAGTGTGTGGCCGGGAACACGTAAGCGCGCCGCAACTCCTCGAGTTGTTCGCCGGTGAGCGGATCGATTCGGGTGAGTCGCTCGACGGTGTCACCGAACATCTCGATGCGCAACACGCTCTCGTCATATGCCGGGTGGACCTCAACAGTGTCGCCCCGGACCCGGAACTTCCCGCGCCCGAGAGTCATGTCGTTGCGGTCGTACTGCATGTCAACCAACCGACGCAGAATCGACCGCATGTCGTAGTCGACATCAACACTGAGATCAAGGAGTTGCCCGCGGTATTCGTCAGGAGATCCCATGCCGTAGATGCACGACACCGACGCCACCACGATCGTGTCACGCCGGGTCAACAACGCCGCGGTGGCCGAATGCCGCAGCCGATCGATCTCATCGTTGATCGACGAGTCCTTCTCGATGTAGGTGTCACTCGACGGTATGTAGGCCTCGGGCTGGTAGTAGTCGTAATACGACACGAAGTACTCCACCCGGTTATGAGGGAAGAACTCGCGCATCTCCTGCGCCAACTGAGCAGCGAGGCTCTTGTTTGGAGCGAGCACGAGCGTGGGGCGCTGCACCGCCTCGATCGTCCACGCGATGGTGGCCGACTTACCCGACCCGGTGATGCCCAACAGCGTCTGGAATCGGTCGCCGGCGGTCACGCCCTCGGCCAGTGACGCGATCGCAGATGGCTGATCGCCGGCCGGTTCGAACTCAGAGACGACCTGGAAGCGCTCCTCGGCGGTGGCGGGATGAACGGTGGTCATCGAACCGGTTCACACCTGCCGGTTGGCGTCGACCACCGGCACGTCGGGTGCCGGGGTTGTTTCGCGGTATCGATCCCCCTGCCCGTCGAGCAATGCATCGAAGGCCCCGTCGACCAGGTTCCAATACCGACGCTCGATGCCGGCACGACCCCGATCACGCGCCTCGAGGTACCGATCGAGCGCGACCTGACGCGGCACGTAGGTCACGACCGTGCCGATCGCGAGTGCACCTGGGGCATCTTCCAACAGCCGTACAGCGTCGGTGACGTCGACTCGGTCATAGTTGCGTTCACGAGCATCAAGGCCGGGCAGCTCGTCGGCGTGAACGATGGTGATGATGCCGTTCATACATGCCCCATCAACCTCGGTGATGCCAAGAGCCACCAGCGTGTCCACACGATCGACCTCGCTGCCCACCAACGTGCCCGGCTGCACCTCAATGCCGTAGTTCCATCGGCGCTCCCAGCCATCACATTCCGCAGCGATGAAATCAACTCCGCGCCGCGGCGTCCGACCCAGCGTGCCTCCGAGCGATACCGGGCTCACCAGCGAGCCGTAGCCGAACACCCATACCGAATCGCTGGACATGGCTGCGACGCTACCCGCGCGTCACGCGCCGCGCAGCCCGCAGAGGTCATCGAAGAGATGCTCGACCTGTGCAGCCAGAAAGTCGACATCGCCTGAATTGTCGAGCACATGGGTGGCGATGGCACGCCGCTGCTCACGCGAGGCTTGATTGGCAATGCGGCGTCGCGCATCATCGGCATCCATACCGCGGTGCAGCACCAACCGTTCGACAGCGGTCTCGGGGTCGACATCGACCACGATCGTGGCCGCCAGATCGTCACGCGGGTTTTCTGCCAGCAGCGGAAAGTCCAGAACCACGATGGCGTCGGTATTGCTCTGGGCCTCTATGCGTGCACGAATCTCCGTCTGCAAGGCCGGGTGCACAATGCCGTTCAGATCGCGCAATGCCGTAGCCGACTCGTCGTCGTCACCGAAGACGATCGCCGCCACTGCCGCGCGGTCGAGGGCCCCATCGTCGCCGATCACGTCCGCGCCGAAGCGCTCCGCCATGGCGGCGAGCACCGGAGATCCGGGCTCTTGGAGTTCTTTCGCGATCGCGTCGGCATCGACGATGACTGCGCCACGCTCGGCGAGCATCGTCGACACTGTCGACTTGCCCGACCCGATGCCGCCGGTCAACCCGACGAGCAGCATGCTCAGGCCTGATCGTCGGTCGCGGGTGCGACCTCAGGCGTGTTCTCGTACTCAGCCCAGGCTGCCTCGACCTCTTCGTCGGAGTGAGTCCAGTTGCCTTCGGAGTCGACATCGAAGTGCTCGCGGTATTCCGCCGCCAGTTCGCCACCTTCGGCGGCCTGCTTGATCGACAACGAGATGCGTCGGCGCTGCAGATCGAGATCGATGATCTTGACCCATAGTTCCTCGCCTGGGGTGACGATGTCGGCAGGGTTCTCCACGTGGTGTGCCGACATCTCGGAAATGTGCACGAGACCCTCGATGCCGTCGCCAACTTGCACGAAGGCACCGAATTGCACCAGCTTCGTGACCCGGCCGTAGACCAGCTGTCCCACCGCGTGACCTTCGGCGAACTCCGCCCACGGATCCTGCTGGGTGGCCTTGAGGCTGAGGCTGATGCGCTCGCGACTGAAGTCGACGTCGAGCACCTGAACCTTCACCGGGTCGCCCACGGCAACCACGGAGTTGGGATGATCGACATGCTTCCAGGACAGCTCGCTGACGTGGATGAGTCCGTCCATGCCGCCGAGGTCGACAAATGCGCCGAACGACACCACCGACGACACCGTTCCCTCGCGCACCTCGCCGATCTTGAGGTTGGTGAGGAAGTTGTCGCGGGTCTCCTTTTGGTTCTCTTCGAGATAGGCACGGCGCGACAACACGACGTTGTTGCGGTTCTTGTCGAGTTCGATGATCTTGGCCTGCACAACCGTGCCGATGTACGGCTGAAGGTCACGCACACGGCGCAGTTCGACCAGCGATGCCGGCAGGAAGCCCCGGAGGCCGATGTCGACGATGAGGCCACCCTTGACGACCTCGATCACCGGACCCTCGACAATTTCCTCGGCTTCCTTCTTGGCCTCGATATCGCCCCATGCGCGCTCGTACTGGGCGCGCTTCTTCGACAGGAGCAGACGACCTTCTTTGTCTTCCTTGGTGAGAACCAGAGCCTCAACCCGTTCGTCAAGCGACACGACCTCGTTGGGGTCGACATCGTTACGGATGC
Source organism: Actinomycetota bacterium (assembly GCA_009923855.1). Classification (GTDB taxonomy): domain Bacteria; phylum Actinomycetota; class Acidimicrobiia; order Acidimicrobiales; family Ilumatobacteraceae; genus Casp-actino5. Next base: position 4,253 of record RFST01000081.1, on the reverse strand, counting down.
TCAGTTCACGGCTCGGGATGACGCCTTCGCTCTTATAACCGATATCGACCAGGACCTCGTCCTTATCGATCTTGACGACGGTGCCGTGGACGAGTTGGCCGTCCTCTACGTCGGGGATATCGCTGACGGTCTCGGCGAAACTGATGTCGTTCTCGATGACGGGCCGGGGGGTGTAGTTGCCCTCGTCGTCGAAGGTGCCCATCTCAGGGGCGACGGGGGTGGTCGTGGTGTCGGACAAGGTGAAGGTCTGCTTTCGGACGGATGGTCGTATGAACATTGGCGTTGCCGGTTGACGACGCCGTCGGCGAGGCTATCAGCGGCCCGCACGCCTCACATCCGGCGGGCGACGAGAAGCCATTCGGGATGCTCCATCGCCGGAGGTCGCGTGGCGTAGTCACCCGGTTCAACGCCCGACAACGACACGACCTCCAACCTTTCGAGCGCGCAGAGCAATCGCAGTTCGCGCGGCGTGTAGCACGACGTCCACAGGTCTGCTGAGCGTGCAACCCCGTGCGGGTCACGCACTGTGGTCCGTTCGTGACACACGCCACCATCGGCATCGAACACCGCGTCGGGAAAATCGCCGCGTGCTACCGCGTCGACAACGAACAGGCTCGAGAATGCCGACAGGGCCAGTCGACCACCGTCGGCAAGGGCCGACACCATGCCCGACAACACCAACCGATCGCCATCGACTCCGCCCCGGGCATCGGCGGCGGTCATCAATCCAAAGCCGCCCTGACAGAGCGCCACCACGGCATCAAAACCACCCGTGAGGTGGGACAGCGCAGCGAGATCACGGGCATCGGCACGCTCCACACTGGCTCCGTCGAGGTGTTCCTCCGCAATTGCTGCCGCTGCCAAATCGACGAATGTCTGACTGATATCGATGCCGTGCACGAGCACACCCCGTCGGGCGAACTCGAGCAGATGGCGACCCGGCCCACATCCAACGTCGAGGACCCTCGAACCGGCTTCGAGATGCAGGACATCCATGAGGTGGTCAACCTCGGCAATGGTGCCCTTCGTGAACGAATACCTCAGGTACGCAGCACCCATATGGTCGGCCAGGGGCTCAAACCAGTGGTCGAACGCAGCGTTGTACGCAGTGGCCGGCTCGCCGGTCAGCCCTTCGCTGCTGCCCACGACGCCCCCCAGGCCACATTCACCTCAAGCGGGACGTCGAGATCCACCGCCGAACGCATGGTGCATGGTGTCGATTACCAATGTGTCAACCGTGTCACGTTCAGATGCCGGCACATCGACGATGACCTCGTCATGCACCTGCAGGACGATCCGTGAGGCCAAACCATCGTCGCGCAGGCGGCGGTCGATAAGCACCAAGGCAATCTTGAAGATGTCCGCCGCCAGCCCTTGGATGCCTGCGTTCATCGCCTGCCGCTCACCGGCTTGGCGTACACGCCAGTTGCCATCGAGCAACTCGGGGATCCGCCGGCGGCGACCGAACAGCGTCTCGGTGTACCCGCGTTCGCGAGCCTCGGCCACCGTGCGATCCATGTACTCACGCACTGCAGGAAAGGCATCGAAATACGCGTCAAGGATCACCACGGCCTCATCCGTGGGGATCCCGAGGCGCTGACCCAACCCGTAGGCCTCCATGCCATAGGCCAACCCGTACGACACCATCTTGGCCTTCGACCGCTGATCGATCGATACATCGTCGGCCGCCACGCCGAACACCCGCGATGCCGTGGCCGCGTGAATATCCACACCGGCGTTGAACGCGTCGAGTAGACCCGGATCACCCGCGAGATGCGCGATACAGCGCAACTCGATCTGGTTGTAGTCGGCAACCATCAACGTGTTCCCCGACGACGGAACGAACGCGGTGCGGAACACCCGCCCCTCCGCCGACCGAACCGGAATGTTGTGCAGGTTCGGGTGATCTGAACTCAGCCGACCGGTGCGCGCCACCGTCTGATTGAAGGTGGCGTGAATACGACCATCGTCGGCGACCTCGGTCAGGAGCCCCTCGCCGTATGTGCCGCGGAGTTTTTCGACTTCGCGGTATCTCAACAACGGGCCGATGAACTCAGGCCAGTCATCGTGCAATTTCTCCAGGGTGGCAGCGTCGGTGGAGTAACCGGTCTTTGTCTTCCGAACTCCTTTGGGCGACAATCCGCGTTCGTCGTAGAGAAGAGCCCGCAACTGCACCGGCGAATTCACGTTCAGGTCGGCGCGACCCGACACCTCACGAAGTTCCGCCGCGAGCTCCGCCACCTGTGTCGCGAGCCGCGCCCCAATGTCGGACAGCACCTCGACATCGACCGCGATACCGAGATGCTCCATTCGGGCGAGAACGCCGATGAGTGGCACCTCCACCTCATCGTGCAGCCACATTGCCCCGGCGTCGGCGACCGCCTCACGCAGCGGAGTATGCAGATGCAGGGCAGCGAACGCGGCTCGGGCCGCAATGTCGCCGTGCGATGCCGAAGATGCGTCAAGATCGAGCTGACCCTCCGGCGCAGCCCCACTTCGCGCAAGTCGAACCGAGCCGAAGCGCTCCATGAGTTCATCGACCCCGAATCGGGCATCGGCAGGGTCCACGAGGTACGCCGCGACGACAGGGTCGAACAACACACCGCCATGCTCCACCCCGAGGTCGGCAAGCCCACGCAACAACTCTTTGGCGCGCATCGCACAGATATCGGCCTCGGCGAGAGCAGTACGCAGCACATCGTCGCCGCACATGGCGACATCCGCCCACCACGCAACAACGTCGGTATCGGTATCACCGGCCACCACGGCCAGCCCTAGGAGTGCTGAGCGCCCGGGCTCGCCGCTCCACGCAGGCGCAACACCGCACATGCCACCGCGCAGGGCCCCGACGACGTCGTCCACTGAACCGACAACCGAGGTGATCTGCACATCATCGGACGCCGCGTCGGCAATCTCCGGAGAGACGGACACATCGAGCACGCTGAGCAGACGGTCGCCCATGGTGGTGAACTCGAGATCAGCGCATAGAGCGCGCAGGGTCGCGACATCGGGTCGCGCCACCAGGGTGTCGGCCGACACATCGCCGATCGGGGCGTCATCGCGTAAGCGCATCAGTTCGAGATTGCGGCGCGCACGCTCGGCGTGCTCGTTCAAGTTCGCACGCAGTTTCGGCGTTTGTTCATCAGCGGCAGCGAGGGCCTCGTCAAGGCCCCCATGGGCCATGATCAGCTTCGCAGCGGTCTTCTCCCCCACCCCGGGCACACCGGGCAGGTTGTCGCTGGTGTCCCCGCGCAGCGCCGCGTAATCGGGGTACAACCGTGGTGGCACCCCGGTGCGCTCGGCGATACCTGCCTCGTCGTACAGCGCGTAGTCGCTGACGCCACGGCGGTTGTAGAGCACCTTGATGTGTGGGTCCTCGACCAACTGGTAACTGTCGCGGTCGCCGGTGACCACGATGACATCGTCACCTGCGGCAGCGAGACGTCGAGCGGCCGTGGCGATCAGGTCGTCAGCCTCCCAACCCGCGGCATCCACCTGCGTCACACCGAGGGCATCGAGAAGTGAGCGAACCAACGGCATCTGGCTGCGCAAGTTGTCCGGTGTGGCCGCGCGCTGCGCCTTATAGGTGGGTTCGGCCTCGTGTCGAAATGTTGGCTCGGAACGGTCGAATGCGACCAACACGCCATCGGGCTGCTGGTCGCGCAACACGTTGTGGAGCATGGAGGCGAAGCCGAACACGGCGTTCGTCACCTGACCGCTCGACGTCACCATGTCCTCAGGCAGCGCGAAGAACGCGCGGTACGTCAGCGAGTTCCCGTCGATCAGCAGGTGCAGCGCCATCGATCAGTCTGGAATCAGGGTGCCCGCCAGCACCTCGTCGGCAACATCGCGCATACGGGTACGACGGGTCATCGCGGTGCGCTGAATGAACGCAAAGGCGTCACCTTCGGACAGTCCGAAACGGTCGATCAGCACCCCTTTTGCACGATCGACGATCTTGCGTGACTCGAGTTGTTCGCCAAGGGCATCGATCTCGCCGGTGAGATCGCGCAGTTCGCGGAATCGGCCGATCGCCACCTCGATGGCGGGTACGAGATCACTGCGCTGGAACGGTTTGACCAGAAATGCCAGTGCTCCTGCGTCACGTGCCTGTTCGACCACTTCGCGCTGACTGAACGCGGTGAGCATGAGCACACCGCACAACTTCTCGGCGGTGAGCACTGCGGCAACCTCAAGGCCGTCCATTCCGGGCATCTTCACATCGAGGATTGCGAGGTCGGGGATGAGGTCAC
>RFST01000009.1 GCA_009923855.1 Actinomycetota bacterium | reverse complement strand
TCCATCAAGAGCACATCGGGTTCGACAGCTGTGGCTCGGGCGATACACAAACGCTGCTGCTGCCCACCCGACAACCCAGATCCGGGCTTGTCGAGGCGGTCTTTGACCTCTTCCCACAGGTTCGCACCGCGCAATGATCGTTCGACAACCTCGTCTGCCTCGCTCCTCCGCATGCGCTTGGAGTTCAGCCGCAGGCCCGCCACGACGTTGTCGTAGATCGACATTGTGGGGAAGGGGTTCGGGCGTTGGAACACCATGCCAACCCGGCGACGCACCTCGACGGGGTCAACTCCGGGTCCGTAGAGATCCTGCCCGGCGAGGCGTACCGAACCCTCCACACGGGCACCATCGATCACCTCGTGCATGCGGTTCAACGACCGCAGAAACGTCGACTTCCCGCAACCGGATGGGCCGATGAGAGCCGTGATCGATCGCGCTTCGATCACCATGTTCACACCTTCGACTGCGCGGAAGTCGCCGTAGTAGATGTTGAGGTCGCTGGCCTCGAGACGGTTGCTGGCACCGGTTGGCCCTGCGTCGGGGGTTGCCTGTGGTTCTGTCATCTCGGTCTCACCTCGGTTTGCTGTCCGTTGCGTCATCATCAGCGGAGCCCCGCCGGTTTCAGTATCCATGCCAGGACCCTCGCCACGGTGAACAGCACCGCGACAATGATCACCAGAACAAGCGCTGCCGCCCATGCCCTGGCCACCCCAGCTTCGGTCGGGATACCCGGTTGCACATATTGGTAGTACGTGAAGACCGGCAGGCTGGTCATCCGGCCATCAAAGGGGTTGTAGTTCGCCGACTGGGCCACACCTGCCGCGATCAACAATGGCGCGGTCTCGCCGATCACACGAGCGATGGCCAGCGTCACCCCGGTCAGAATGCCCGCGATCGCGGTCGGCAGCACCACCTTCACGATGGTCTTCCACTTCGGCACCCCGAGTGCGTACGACGCCTCCCGTAACTCGTTCGCTACCAGTTTCAGCATCTCCTCCGCAGAACGCACCACCACGGGGGTCATCAACACCGACAATGCCACACCTCCGGCAATACCGGTGCGGCTACCGGGGCCGAAGATCAGAATGAAGAGCGCGTAGGCGAACAAACCAGCGACGATCGACGGGATGCCGGTCATCACGTCCACCATTGTCGTTATCGCCCGCGCCAACCGCCCCTTGCCGTATTCCACAAGGTAAATGGCCGTGAATAACCCGAGTGGCACCGCAATGGCTGCGGCCAACCCGGTGATGATCAACGTGCCCATCATGGCGTGATAGGCGCCACCGGCAGCAACACCGTCGCGTTGGGCCATCAAATCCTCAGGGGTGAGACGTAGATCGCCGGTGAGGAACGTGCCGTCCAAGCGACTGGCTCCCTCGCTGATCACGGTCCACAACACCGAGATCAACGGCAACATCACAACGAGAAAGGCCATCGTGGCTGTGGCTGCGGCGACCCGGTCGACAGCACGCCGCTGGCCTTCGACAAGCCGTGATGCGACGTAGGTCAGCAGCACGAATGTCGGTGCCGCGATGACCACGACCCACCCCCAACGCACCTCGCCGAGCACCGCGTTGATCCCGAGGCCAATGAGCACCGAAGCAGTTGCGATTCCTACCCGCGACGCACGGCTCAATTGCTGCGCGGTCAGCGGGGACGCACCAGATGGCGACGGTGCACCAGTGAGGGTCTGTTCCGTCGCGGTCATCCGTCGGCTCCTGAGAATCCGGCGTTCGCAATTCGTCGGGCGAGAGCGTTCACAACAAAGGTGATAGCGAACAGCACTAAGCCGGTGGCGATCAAGCGGTTGACATCAAGTCCGTAGGCCTCGGGGAACTTGAGCGCAATGTTGGATGCGATGGTGTTCGAGTTCTGATTGGTGAGCACGCTCCAGAAGTAACCATCGCTCGGCGACAAGATGATGGCGACCGCCATGGTCTCTCCGAGGGCCCGGCCAAGTCCGAGCATTGCACCGCTGATCACGCCTGAGCGGCCGTAGGGGATCACCGCCTGGCGGATCATTTCCCAACGGGTTGCGCCAAGAGCGAGAGATGCCTCCTCGTGGAGACGAGGGGTCTGCAAGAACACCTCGCGGGAGATGGCGGTCACGATCGGCAGGATCATCACCGCCAACACCAAGCCGGCGGTCAACATCGACCGCCCACTCGTCGACACGGTGCCCGAAAAGAACGGAATGAAATCAAGGTTGGCGTTGAGCCACGGATAGATGTTGTCGGTCAGCAATGGAGCGAGAACGGTGATACCCCAGATTCCGAAGACCACGCTGGGGATCGCGGCGAGCAGATCGATGATGTAGCCCAAAGTCTGCGCGAGTCGTCGCGGTGCATAGTGGCTGATGTAGAGAGCCACAGCAACCGCTAAGGGAGCGGCGAAGAGGAGCGCCAGGGTGGCCGCGAACACGGTGCCGAACACGAGTGGTCCGACGTATTGGAGGAACGAGTCGCTGCCCGACATCTCCTCGGTGTCGCCGAAGATGCCGGCACGACCCTCAACGAACAAGAAGGTGGCGACACCGGCGAGGATGACAAGGATTGCAATACCCGCACCTCGAGAGAGGCCACTGAAGACTCGATCTCCACGACGTGTAACCGTTGCGCGGGTGATGGTGGACGATGGCATGCGGGTCCTACAAAGAGTTGATGAATGGTCTCGGTGTGCGTGGTGGGGTGGGGGCGGTGCCCCCACCCCACTGCACAGTATCCGCGGCTGAGGTCAGCCGGCGACGCTGATGGCGGCGATCGACTTCGCGATCTCGGCCTGGACCTCGGGCGAGATCGGCGCCGAACCAGCTGACGCGGCCGACGCGGCCTGACCCTCATCAGAGCTGACGTAGGTCATGAACGCCTTCACCAAATCCACCGTCTCCTGATCGGCGTACTCGAGGCACACGATGTGATACGACACCAACGCAATCGGGTACGTATCAGCCGAATCCGGCGTCCGGTTCACCTCAATCTTGAAGTCGTAGTCGTTACGACCACCGGTGCGCTCCGACGCATCAACAATGCGACCCGCAGCCTCCGGCGAGAACTCAACGAACGAACCGGCCACACCAACAGCAGCCGCCGGCAGATCACCGATCTGCGACGCATCGGCATACCCAATCGAGCCCTCACCAGCAGCAACCGCTGCGACAACGCCCGAGGTCTGCGGGGCGCCCTCACCACCGCCGGGACCATCAGCATCCCACGCCTCAATCGCGCCATAGGTCCACACATCAGGCGCCGCCTGAGCCATGTAGTCCGTGAAGTTCTCCGTCGTACCCGACTCATCGGCACGGTGCACCGGGTTAATCGCCAGATCCGGCAGATCCACACCCGGGTTGTCCGCAGCAATCGCCGCATCCGACCAGTTCGTGATCTCGTTCGCGAAGATTCCCGCGATCACCTCAGGCGACAGATTCAACGTCGTGCCATCCAACGACGGCAAGTTGTACGGAACCGCAATCGGCGAGATGTAATGCGGAAGGTTGATCGCACCCAAATCACCGGCGCACACCTCTTTCGAGGACTCCCACTCCTCATCCTTCAACGCCGCATCCGAACCAGCAAAGTCCGAACCGCCACCAAGGAACTGCTTACGGCCACCGCCCGAACCAATCGGGTCATACTCAACCGTCACACCCGGCGCAGCAGCCTGGAAACCAGCCTGCCACCCCTGCATCGCCGCCGCCTGCGACGACGCACCAGCACCAATCAACGTGCCCGACAACTCGGCGGCAGGGGCGGGTGCGGGCTCATCGGCCGGCTCATCGGCCGGCTCATCGGCCGGCTCATCGGCCGGCTCATCGGCCGGGGCATCGGTTGATGCGGGCTCATCGGCTGGTGCCGGGGCATCAGCCGTGTCATCATCGCCGCCACATGCGGCGAACAAGAGCGAGGCGACGGCGGTAACGGCCACGGCTCGCTTGGTACGGAATCTCACGCTGTGTCTCCATTCAGACGTTGTTCACGGGGGTAGAGAACCGGCAGTTGTTCACCGGCGCGGCAAAAATTACGCAGCCGCAGTGAACCGCATCCGTGAGTTCGGTGAACGACAGGTGAACTGATGCCGACATCTCGGCAACATCAGCGGCTGGAGGCCCAGCGGCCGCACCGACAGCTCAGCGCCGTGACGCCAACTGGCGCTCTGAAGCCCAGCGATACATCAATTCTTGGGCGTCGGGGCTGAAAGCCCCCTCGGGGCCACGACGCCGCCAGATGTCGTCAGCATCAAGCTCCCATCGGACGACATCATCGTGCAAATCGAATTCGAGCACATGGTCGAGCCAGTCCTGGTGCCGTGGATGCAGCACCGGCACCAGTACCTCAACCCGACGCTCGAGATTGCGCGGCATCAAGTCGGCAGACCCAATGAGGTAGAGAGGGCCGCCATCGTCGGCTCCATGCGCAAAGCGATAAATGCGACTGTGCTCGAGATACCTGCCAAGGATGCACCGCACCCGGATGTTCTCCGACAAGCCGGGAACGCCTGCGCGCAGACAGCAAATACCGCGGACGACAAGGTCGATACGGACCCCGGCCCCACTCGCGGCATACAGCGCATCGATGACCACCGGGTCGGCAATCGAGTTGCACTTCAACACGATGTGGCCGTCGGCCCCGCGGCTGGCTTCGTTCGCGATCAGTTCCAGGAGCTGGTCACGAAGTCGCTGCGGAGCGACGAGCAGAGTGCGGTGGTCCTCCGAGCGGCTGAACCCGGTGAGGTGGTTGAACAGCTGCACGACATCAGCACCGATCTGGGGATCACAGGTGATGTACCCAAGGTCTTCATACAGTCGCGCCGTGCGCGAGTTGTAGTTGCCGGTGCCCAGGTGACAGTAGCGGCGCAACATGTCGCCGTCGTCGCGCACCACGAGCACAACCTTCGAGTGCGTCTTCAACCCAACCATGCCATACACCACGTGCACCCCGGCGCGCTCGAGACGGCGCGCCCATTGCACATTGTTCGCCTCATCGAAGCGTGCCTTGATCTCGACGAGTACCGCCACCTGCACCCCGCGTTCCGCCGCACGAATCAAGCTGCGCAAGATCGGCGAATCCCCGCCGGCGCGGTACAGGGTCATCTTGATCGACTGCACGGCCGGGTCGTCAGCCGCCTGAGCGATGAACGCCTCGACACTGGACGCGAAACTTTCATAGGGGTGATGCAACAACAATGCCCGATCGCGCACGACCTCGAACAGAGTGCGGTCGGCCTCCTCGGCAGCCACGATCCGGCCAGCGGTCACCGGCACCCAGTGACGATCCTTCAGGTCTGGGCGGTCCAGATCGTGCAGTTGCATCAGGCATGACAGATCCAAGAAGGTGCTGTGGCGCGTCACGTTGCGTTCGTCGATATCGAGTTCGCGGATGAGTAAACCAAGCATCTCGTCGGAGACTGAACGGTGTACCTCAAGCCGAACGGGGCGGTTGAATCGCTGCTTACGCAGCTCCAACTCCACCGCAACCAACAAGTCGTCGGCTTCGTCTTCTTCCAAGGTCAGGTCGGCGTTGCGCGTCACTCGGAAACTCGCCCATTCCTGGACATCCATACCAACGAACAAGGTCTGCAGGTGGGCCGCAATCACCTCTTCCGCGGTGACGAACCGTCCATCACCGACGGGAACCAACCGCGGGAACGCGCGCGGAATCTTCAAACGCACAAAACGGCGTTCGCCCGATTCGGGGTCGACAACCGTTGCCGCAATCGACAGTGCAAGATTGGAGATATACGGGAACGGGTGGCCGGGGTCCACCGCCAGCGGCGTCAGCAGCGGAAACATGCGCTCGGTGTAGTACCGCCCAAGGCGCTGCTGGTCGTCGTCGGATAGGTCGTCCCAGCGAACGACACAGACACCCTCGGCGGCAAGCGCTGGCATGAGTCGCTGGGTCACCAATTCCTCTTGGTGTTCCACAAACGCGCGCACAACCGGACCGATGGCGTCGAGTTGCTGGCTGGGCGTGCGGCCATCGGGCGTGGGGGTGTCCACGCCCGCAGCGATCTGATCTTTCAGAGCCGCGACACGCACCTGAAAGAACTCGTCAAGATTTGACGACGCAATCGCGACGAACTTCGCCCGCTCGAGCAGCGGAATGCCGGCCTCCTCGGCAAGTTCAAGCACCCGGCTGTTGAACGCCAACCACGACAATTCCCGGTTCACATAGGCAGAGGTCGGGGTGTCCACGTGGATGTCTCTTCGATCACTCCCGCCGAAGCAGGACGAAATCAGGCCTCGTCGTATTCGGGGTAGCCGAGATCCCACTCAAGTGAGATCAGTTCACGTTCGGCGTCTCGGTTGATCCGTTCGCGATTGCGACGGAACTGCGGGTCGGATTCGGTAATCAATACCAGGCGCGCCAGTGCTCGCGCGCGGAACGATTCGAGCAGCTTTTCCTCACCCCAGTCGCCGGTGATCTCCCAATGCGGCGACACCGGGCCGAGATACACGATGCGGGCATGAGCCCGTGGCGGGGCGTCGACGACAGGGTCACTCATATCGCTGATGTTACCGCGGGCGGGCACCACGTGAACCTCGGTGGGATGAACACTCGGTGGCCGACCGATGACGAACGGTGACGACATGGGAACCACCACGGGTTGTACGACGTCTAAAGCAACATGGACATGGCGACTGGTTTCAGACATACAAACGTAAGAAATGAGTGAGAATCACAAGAAACGTGGACTTCACGCGATGAGGTATGTTACATTTCGATGACGCAGCAGGAGGCGATCATGCACACCACCCCCATCGACATCACCGGCGAGATCCAGATTCGCCGCCACGACGCCGAATCGGTGACCGCGTGGATGGCCGACGGCACCTGCCGGCACCACCCCACTGATGTCTTCTTCCCGAGCGACGGCGCCGGAGTCGAACGCGCACGCGCAATCTGTGCGCGATGCCCCATCGCTGAACGCTGCTTGGACTACGCGCTCGAAAATCGCATCGAACATGGTGTGTGGGGCGGCGCGAGCGAACGGGCACGCCGCCGCATGTTGCGCGACCGCAACGGTCGAACAGTCCCCTTGGCGAGCTGATCTACCAGCGGCAACTGTGCGACAAGGGCCGCACCCGTCAACGGTGGATCAGTCGGTGTCGGAGCGGTCGTTCTTGGCTGCCTCGGCCTCTGCCTCAGCAGCGCCGTCGGCCAGCCCTTTTTTCAACTCGCTCTGAGCGCGCCCGAGATTGCGGGCCATCTTCGGCAACTGCGAACCGCCGAAAACGACGAGAACCAGCACCAGGACGATCAACCATTCCCAACCGCTCGGCATGGTGTCACCCTAGCGCGAGGCGCACCCAGACTGATGTCGGGCGGCCAGGCAACTCACGCCCCAGCGATGGCGCGCTGTGCTTGGGCGCGCTGACGGCGAATCCGGCGGCGCTCCCGCTCTGACAACCCACCCCAAATACCAAACTTCTCACCGTTGCGCAGCGCAAACTCGAGACAGTCTTGGCGCACGACACAACCGCGACAGACCTCTTTGGCTTCGCGAGTTGACGCGCCTCGCTCGGGGAAGAAAAGGTCTGGATCAACTCCGAGGCAGTTGGCATCCTCTTGCCAACCCTCGGCCGGCTCCACCTGTTCGGCGTGGTCCGACACCGTAGTCATCGCTGATCAATTCCTCCTCAGGCAAGCCAGAACGCCGTCGACGACAGCACGCGTGACCCCCGTGTAATTACAATGGTGTCATCTTCGCATAGCACGCGCAGAACATGCAAGTGCGGAATTCGCACGCCCCTGAGCAGGGCTGATCTCAACCTGTGCGCGAAAGACGGCTCAAACGGCGTCGACGCTCAACGAAATCGACCAATACGTAGCCACCCAACTCGTCATTCGACGTATAGAAGGCACGACCGCCGTTCAACTCCACCATCTTCTCGACAAAGGCGGCCAACGACGCGGTGGCGTCAAGGACGAACGTGTTGATGCGGATGTCCTCCCGCGTGCACCGCACCACCTCTTTCAATGTGGCCTCGATGGTGGCCGGGGACGGCGGATAATCGAAGTGGACCCCTCCTGACGGCGTGATATGCGCGGTGGGCTCACCATCGGTGATCATGATGATCTGCTTGGTGCCCTGCTGATTCGCCAGCATCCGCCGTGCCAGAGTGAAACCGTGGTGCATGTTGGTGCCATAGACGTAATCCCACGACACCTCCGGGAGCTGAGCGGCCGTGATCGTGCGCGCCGTCTCGGAGAAACCAACCAGACCGATGAAATCGTGGGGGTACCGAGTCGTAATCAGGGTGTGCAGCGCCATCGCCACCTTTTTCGCCGGCAGGAAATTGCCACGCATCGGCATCGACATCGATAGGTCGACCATCAACACCGTCGACGCTCGAGTGAGGTGTTCGTTACGTTCCACCTCGAAATCGTCTGGCGACAGTGAGACCGGAGTTCCCGGGCCAGCACGCCCGATCGCATTACGGATCGTGCGCTGCAGATCGAGTTGAAACGGGTCGCCGTACTCGTAGGGCTTGGTGTCGAAAGTACGTTCGTGACCTGTGCCCACGCGATATGTCTCGTGCTGGCCTGTATGGTCTTCACGGAGGCTCGAGAACAACTCACGCAATGCGCTCGACCCGATAGCCCGCAATCCCCGTGGCGTGAGCTCCAGACGTCCCTCAGTACGTTCAACGAGCCCTGCCTGCACGAGTTCCTCGGTCAGACGACTCAACGCCTCAAGGGCGTCGGCTGCATCCGGGCCGAGAGAATTGCGCACCTGATCCGGATCGATTTCTGCCAGATCGGCTGGGGACACCACCCCCGACAGCATTTGCTCCAGCTCGTCGAGGCGTCCCATCTCCGCCATCACGCCGATGCCCTCAGCCGACGACAGCGGGTCACCGTGCATGTCGTAGGAGGCATCCCAGTTCATCGAGCCGAACTGTTGCCGCAGGGCACCCGACAGACGATCCATCTGCTGCTGCAAGGCCGGGTCAGCTCCAAAACGCTCGGCCAATTGCTGCATCTGCGCCTGCTGTTGCGGACTCATTGAGTTGTACATCGCTTCGGCCGCAGCCATGCGACGCGCGATCTGCTCAAGTAGTTCGTCGAGTGTCGATGGCGACTCGGGAAACATGTCGCCATAGCGATTCATGAAGTCCTCAAAACCGGGATCCTCGCCACGGTCCCGGCGCTCGATCATCTCGTTCAGCGCTGCGAGCATCTCGGTCATGCGCGCGACATCTTCGGGAGTGGTTGCTTCAGCGGCCTCGGTGACGCGATCCACCATGTCTTGGAGCATCTGCTCACGCAGCCGCTCGGTGAGTTCATCGAATCGCCGCTGAGCATCCGCTGAGGTGAAGTCGTAGTTGGACAGCGACGAGATCTGGCCGGCCGGATCGTCGGGAAGAAGGTCGAGGTGGGCGTGCCGCTCCGCCGCCGCCGCGGAGGCAGTGGCCTCCCGCCGCTCGTCGCCGCTGGTGCGCGCCGACCGCAGATCGTTGTCGATGCCCAGGCGCTCTTCGTCGATGATGTCGGCGAGTTCGGCCGCGACCTCACTCAGGCCACCATCGGGATCACCTGCGGCCTCGAGCTCGCTCCGGCGCTGGCGCAACCGCTCTCTAATCTCTTCGAGGCCGGCCACCCGTGAGCCATCGGGCATCTCCAACCCAGAATTCAGCATGCGGCGTAGAGCCGCACCGACGTCGCCGTGCTGGAGCAGGTCATCGGTCAACTGCTCCATCACCGCGTCCGCATCGAGATCGGGCACCTGTTGGGTGCCATCCCATCGCGAGTACGTGAACCGCGCCGCCATATCCGCACCGTAGTGGAGCGTGCACGGCGCTGCCGGACCGACCGGTGACCGCACCTGCTCCCACCGCATCTATCCTGAGAACGATGCGCGTTCCCCGTACCTTCGTGTTCCTCGACCTGTCGGGCTTCACGAACTACACCGCTGCCTATGGCGACGATGCCGCGGGACGCATCCTTGGGACGTTCCGCACATTGGTGCGCGAAGTGGCCTCCGAGCGCGGCGTGCGCATCGCCAAATGGTTGGGTGACGGCTGCATGATCGTGTCTGTCGAACAAGATGATGCGATCGAGTTCGTCATGGACCTCGAACGCCGTGCCACCAAGGTGTGCGCACCGCTCACATTGCGTGCGGGCATCGCGACCGGCCACGCGCTGCTCTTCGAGGGCGACGACTACATCGGATCAGCGGTCAATATGGCGTCGCGCCTGTGCGACCACGCCACCAATTACGAGGTGCTGATGCCAAGTTCGCACATCGCACAATTGCCAGAGGGCATCACCTCAGAGCCATACGGCGACGTGGAACTCCCCGGCTTCCCCGGCTCGGTCGATGTTGCCCAGCTCAAGGGCGCGCCCACTCGGGCCGATCGCCACGACACCGGCGAACTCTGGACCCGCACGCCCTTTGGCTGATGCACGGTGGGCGACGTGCATCAACGCGCGCGATAGGTGGCTGCCGACCCTGACGCATCCTTATTGAGGCGCCGCGACAGGTGCAGGCCCTCAAGAATGAACTCGACAGCGGCTGCGATCTCTGCCGGATCATCCGACCCGTCGCACAGTGCCGACACCGGTGTAGCGAGGCCGGGTACCGACTCGACCAGAGATGCCAGTTCGGCACTCGGCACATCGGAACCGGTGTGTGCCACTGCACCCTCTTCGAACGCCTCGACCACAGCGGATAGGCCCGTGGGGTCAACACGATCGCGGAACACCTCCAGCACCGCTTGGCGCACGAGGGCATCGAACACCGCGCCCTCACGACCGTCTTCGATCGCCTCGATCTCGATCTTGCCAATCGACGTTGCGGCAAGCGCATCGAGGTCATCGACGCGAGCCACCGCGGTGGACTCACCTGCGCGCAAGCCCCGACGCAGCGCGTTGGCCGACAGCGCCTCGTAGTTCGACACGCTCAACCGCACGCTGACACCACTGCGGTGATTCACGTGCGGACTTGACCGCGCCGCATGAGAAAACTCGGCCACCACAGCGCTGAGATAGTCGGGCACCCGAACCGACACCGCCCCCACATCGAGCGCGCGAGCTTCTTGGGCGACGATGCGTTGTTCCAACTCCGCCGTCAGCGGGTAGTGCGTGCGGATCTGGCTACCAAAACGATCCTTCAGCGGTGTGATGATGCGGCCGCGATTCGTGTAGTCATCCGGGTTGGCCGACGCGACGAGCATCACATCGAGTGGCAGCCGCACCTTGTAGCCACGAATCTGGACGTCGCGTTCCTCCAACACGTTCAACAGGCCGACCTGGATGCGTTCAGCCAAGTCGGGCAACTCGTTGATCGCGAAGATGCCACGGTTCGTGCGCGGCACCAACCCGTAGTGCAATGTGAGCTCATCGGACAGATAACGCCCCTCGGCAACCTTGATCGGGTCGACCTCACCGATCAGGTCGGCGATCGACGTGTCGGGAGTGGCCAACTTCTCGCCGTAGCGGTCATCGCGATGCACCCACGCAATCGGCGTGTCGTCCCCGCGTTCAGCGATCAGGTCACGAGCGAAGCGTGACACCGGATCCGTTGGATCGTCATTGATTTCGCTTCCTTCGACGATCGGCATCCACTCGTCCAGGAGCCCGGTGAGTGACCGAATCATCCGGGTCTTGGCCTGGCCGCGTTCGCCGAGGAAGATCACATCGTGGCCAGCGAGAAGAGCGTTCTCCAACTGCGGCATCACGGTGTCTTCGTAGCCGAGTACACCGTCGAACAGCGGCTCCCCCGCGGTGATGCGCGCCACCGCGTTCTCCCGGATTTCTGCTGACACCGATCTCGACACCCAGCCGCTATCGATCAGGTCACCCAGAGTGCGAGCAAGGTTCGCGGGAGGGGTCAACGCAGAGGTCATTGTGCCGAACCTAGCCCCCACCGACGAGCGCAGTCGCGCCGGGCCATCGGGCGACTCAGATCAACGCCATGCACACCCATAACGTGATCATCCCGGCGACCAAACCCACAAGAAGGTTGCTGCGCCATCGCGCAACGGCCGCCGTCGCCACTAGCGCGGCCACTTCGGCCACACCCACACCGGTGCTGCCATCGGGACCGACTGCGGCGATACTCGCCACCAGCGCCGCGAGAACTGCCGGCCCCACATGGCGCATGGCGCGCGCCACTGGCGCAGGAAGCCCTCGATCAGCCAGTAACACGATGCCGCCCGCTCGGAATGCGTACGTCACCACGGCCACCACGGACACGATGAGTAGGGCCTCCGAGGTCCTCATGACTGCACCGCCGAGGTTGAGACGCTCGCCCCGGCGCCACGCCGATCGATGAGGAGATCGGCCAGATACCCGGCGGTGACACCGGCAACCGCCCCCACCACGATGCCCAGACGATCGCGCAAATCGATGGCGACCAGGCCCACGGTGAGCCCAACGATTGCCGCTACAGCGTTCGCCGCATCCTTGACCCCGATAACCACAAGACCGCAGAACATGACCGCTGGGGCGAATCCCAGCCGCCAATCGGTGGGAATGGTCGGGCCGACCACAATTCCGGCGAGGGTCATGAACTGCCAACCGACCAGGAGCGTGCCGCCCGCCCAGAGATAGTACGTGCGAAACGCTGCCGGGTCATGGTCGAGTCGCTGCGAGACGAGGGCGAACTGCTGATCGATCAGCACCGTTGGGGCGATGAACCGCATCCACGCCGGCTGTCGAGTGAATGCCGGTGCCACCGCCACGCTGTACATCACATGGCGGAGATTGATGACCATCGCGGCCAGCACCACCGCCCACCACGCCGACACGCCCGCAAGCGTCACCATGGTCAACTGGGCGGCACCGGCAAACACCGCAAACGAGCCGACCTGACCCAACCAGGCCGGCATCTCCGACTCGGAGATGGCCAAACCGACCACCAATCCGAACGGCGTGGCCGGAGCCAGCACCACCGCCGCATCGGCAATTGCATGACGCCGCGGTCCGCGGGTGGAAGGCGCCGTGTGCACTGCGCCAACGGTACCGCCCAAGCCCCACCGCTACGCTCGCGCCGTGGACCTCTCGGGTTCGTGGCGCGTGCGACGTGCCGACGACCACCTCCGCCGACATGGCATTGGACTTGATGTCGATGATGGATCATGGTCGACCACGCCCGTCCCCGGACATTGGGTTGCTGATGAACAACTCGCCGATGACCCCGGCCCGCTGATCTTCCGGCGGCGCTTCAGCGAGCCCCCACCCGATGAGGGGCAGCGCCGATGGGTCGTGATCGGTGGGGTGATCGCCCAAGCCGACGTGCACTTCGATGGTGCATATCTCGGCGACCCCGAGGGCCACGCTGTCGAGCATGCCTTCGACGTGTCCGCCCTCAGCAGACTCGGCGAGGATCACGTTCTCGCGATCGAGGTGGCCTGCCCGCCCATCGACCCGACACGACCGCGCGCAGATCTCACCGGCACCCTGCAAGGGGTCTCGTCGGCCCAACCCGCAACGCCGGGCGGAGTGCTGGGGGGGGTGTGCACCGAAGACACCGGCCCCGTTCGTATTCAGCGGCTCCGCATCCTCACCAGGGATGCCGACGAGAGCCGAGCCCACCTGCTGTTGCGTGCTCGCGTCGACACCGACACCGGTCGGTCGATCACCATGCGCACATCGGTGGACGGCATCGCCGTCGACGAACAGACCGTCGCAGTGGCGTCAGGGGCCAATGACGTGGCGTGGAATCTCGACCTCGAGCAACCACGGTTGTGGTGGCCACACAGCATGGGTCCCGCCGATCTGCTCGACATCGTCGTGGACATCGTGGTCGACGATGTCGTCAGCCACAGCGCAACCCGACGGACCGGGGTGCGCGAAGTGGCGTGGGACGACTGGGTGTGCTCGATCAACGGCGAGCGACTGCACCTTAAAGGGGTGAACCTGTTGCCCCTCGGCCCGTTCATCGGCGATATCGACGACGCCAGCTGCGATGCCGAGGTCCGCGCGATGATCGACACCGGTTTCGATGTGGCGCGCGTCAACGGCCATCTTGCGCCGCCGGGGATCTACCGAGCGGCCGACCAACATGGCTTGCTCATCATGCAGGACTTCTGGATGGTCGGCCCCCAAAGCCGCCAGGTGCGCCAACGAGCGATCACCGCCGCCCACGACATGGTTGATGCGCTGGCCCACCATCCGAGCGTGATCGCGTGGTCAGCACATGACGAACCCGACGGGGCCTGGGACGACAGCACCCCACCCTCGTTCACCCGCTACCCGTTGCTCACCCGTGCCCGCCGACTCGCTCGCCAGCAGATGCCCTCATGGAACCGCACCGTTCTCGACCGCACTGTGCGGCGCACCATCGAATCTGCCGACCCGACTCGCCGATGCACCCCCCATTCCGGAGTGCTACCCACATGGCCCACCCTGCGCGGCACCGACTCGCACCTCGGTCTCGGTTGGTCAGAGGGCCCAATCGATGACCTTGCACGAGCGTCGGCTTCGTTTCCCGGGTTGTTCCGCTTCGTGTCGCATTTCGGGGCACCAGTCCCACCTCTCGAGCCTCTCGATGACGCCGACATGGCCGCCCGACTCGGTGTTGCCCACCTGCATTTCGACGATCACGTACCTTTCGCCCGCCATCATGATCATGCGGCGTGGCGAACTGCCGCCCTCGAGCATCAAGCCGACGTGGCGCGTCGCTACATCGAGCACCTTCGCCGCATCCGCTATCGACCAAACGGCGGCTTTTGCGTGGCCTCATGGCGGGACCCGGTCGCCGAGCACGGCTGGGGCCTGACCGACCACACGGGCGCGCCGCGACCCGTGCTCGCTGCCGTACGCGAGGCATGCGCACCGGTGATCGTGGTGGCTGATCGCCTACCGATCGCATCTCGCCCGGGAGCGGAACTGCGCCTTGCTGTGCACGTGGTGAACGACCTGCGAGTCGACATTCCCGACGCCCACGCCGACATCACCGTCACTACCCCGTCGGGTGTGTGGCATCACCGCGTCGGCGGTTCGATTGCCGCCGACACATGCGAACGCATCACCACCGTTGACGTATCGATTCCCGACGTGTTCGGGGCGGTGACGATGCGTGTCGCGCTGACCGCGATCGATGGCGACGGCCGTCACCACACCTCGGTGTTCACCGACACCTCGGCAATTGACGTCGATCTATAGCCCGACCCGTCTCGGCCGGGAACCTCGATCAGGTGCGTGACAGCGCCTTGCGGTTCTTCACCTTGGCCTTGCGATAGTCGGAGTTCATCAACGCGATCATGTCGATGGAGATCTCCTTCGGGCAGGCCGCCTCACACTCACCGTGGTTGGTGCACGAACCGAAGTACTCGTCCATGGTTTCCACCATGTTCTCCACTCGCTGGTAGCGCTCGGCCTGGCCTTGGGGGAGAAGATTGAGATGGGAGATCTTCGCCGAGGTGAACAGGTTTGCTGCGCCATTCGGGCACGCCGCCACACACGCGCCGCACCCGATGCACTGCGCGGCGTCCATGGCCGCGTCGGCCACGGGCTTCGGCACCGGGATGAGGTTGGCATCAGGTGCACCGCCGGTGGCAGCGGTGATGAACCCACCGGATTCGATGATGCGGTCGAACGCCGACCGATCGACCATGAGGTCTTTCACGATCGGGAACGCCGATGCCCGCCACGGTTCGATCACGATGGTGTCGCCGGAGGAGAACTTACGCATATGCAACTGGCAGGTGGCCGTTGCACGCTCAGGTCCGTGGGCTTGACCGTTGATCATCAGCGAGCAGGTGCCGCAGATGCCCTCGCGGCAGTCGTGGTCGAACACGACGGCCTCGTCACCGTTCTCGATGAGTTGCTCGTTCAAGATGTCGAGCATCTCGAGGAATGACGCCTCGTCGGTGATCTCGTCGATCACGTGGGTGTCGAAGCGACCGGCACCGTTCGGGCCGTCTTGACGCCAGATCTTCAGGGTCAGGTTCTTGAGGGTGGTGCTCACTTGTAACTCCTCGTCTGGAAGCTGACTTCCTCGTACACGAGGGGTTCGATGTGCAAGGTGGGCTGGGTGGCGTCGCCGGTGTACTCCCACGCCGACACGTGTGCGAAGTTCTCGTCGTCGCGAAGGGCTTCGCCCTCCTCGGTCTGGTATTCCGCGCGGAAGTGACCGCCACATGACTCGCGACGCTCAAGGGCGTCACGGCACATGGTCATGCCGAGTTCGAAGAAGTCTTCGGTACGTGCGGCTTTCTCCAGGGTCTGGTTCAGGCCAAACTCTCCGCCGGTGACCTTGAGATCGCGACGGAACTCCTCGTACAGAGCCGGGATCTCCGACAGCGCCTTGTCGAGGCCTGCTTCAGTGCGTTCCATTCCGCAGTAGTCCCAGATGATCTTGCCGAGTTCACGATGGAACCAGTCGGGGCCGCGGGTGCCGTCAGAGCTGGCCAGACGGTGGTAGCGGTCGCGCGCCTCGGCCTCGACCTTGGCGAACTCCGGATGGCTCGTGTCGGGGATCGACTTGTTCAGCCACTGAGCGAGATAGTTCGAGATCGTGTACGGCAGCACGAAGTAGCCATCCGACAGACCCTGCATCAGCGCTGACGCACCGAGACGGTTGGCGCCGTGGTCGGAGAAGTTGGCCTCACCCGCGGCATAGAGGCCGGGGATGGTGGTCATCAACTCGTAGTCGACCCACAGACCGCCCATCGTGTAGTGCGAGGCCGGGTAGATGCGCATCGGCACCTCGTAGGGGTTCTCCCCGGTGATCCGCTCGTACATGTCGAACAGGTTCCCGTAGCGCTCGCGCACCACATCGGCGCCCAGACGCCCGATGGCGTCGGCGAAGTCGAGGTACACACCGTTTTGCTTCGGACCCACGCCCTGACCGTTGTCGACAGCGCGCTTCGCTGCGCGCGACGAGATGTCACGCGGTGCCAAGTTGCCGAAGCTCGGGTACAGACGCTCGAGGTAGTAGTCGCGCTCGTCCTCGGGAATGTCGGCTGGAGCGCGCGTGTCGCCCGCCATCTTGGGCACCCACACACGACCGTCGTTACGCAACGACTCGGACATCAACGTGAGCTTCGACTGGAAGTCGTCGCTCTGCGGGATGCAGGTGGGGTGGATCTGGGTGTAGCACGGGTTCGCGAAGAACGCGCCGCGACGGTGCGCACGCCACGCAGCGGTCACATTGCACGCCATGGCGTTGGTCGACAAGAAGAACGCGTTGCCGTAACCACCGGTGGCCAGCACCACGGCATGCGCGGCATGCGAGGTGACCTCGCCGTTCATCAGGTCGCGGGTGACGATGCCTGCGCAACGCCCATCGACGGTGACCACGTCGACGAGTTCGGTGCGGTTGAACAACCGCACGTTGCCCAGACCGATCTGTCGGGCGAGCTGCTGGTAGGCACCGAGCAGCAACTGCTGCCCGGTCTGACCACGGGCGTAGAAGGTGCGGCTCACCTGGGCGCCGCCGAAGGACCGGTTGTCGAGCATTCCGCCGTACTCACGGGCGAAGGGAACGCCCTGGGCGACCATCTGGTCGATGATGTTCACCGACACCTGCGCCAAACGGTGCACGTTCGACTCGCGAGAGCGGAAGTCGCCGCCCTTTATCGTGTCGTAGAACAGGCGGTTAACCGAGTCGCCGTCACCGCGGTAGTTCTTCGCCGCGTTGATGCCACCTTGGGCGGCAATCGAGTGGGCGCGACGGGGCGAATCGTGGAACGTGAACGCATCCACCTGGTAGCCGAGCTCGGCGAGGGTTGCCGCCGCTGACGCGCCGGCCAAACCGGTGCCGACGACGATGATTTTGAACTTGCGCTTGTTCGCCGGGTTGACGAGCTTCTCGTTGGCCTTGAAGTTGTCCCACTTGTCGGCCACGGGGCCATCAGGGGTCTTCGAGTCGAGGACCGGGCTGGCGATGGTCATGCTCATGGTGTCTCCGTTTCGACGACGTCGGCTTCAACGTAGGCCGAGTGGGTCACAGCCGTCTCGTCGTACTCGATGACGCCTGCAAGGGTCATGATCGGGAACGAGACGTTGCCGACCACCACGACGGTGGCCAGGCCGGTGGCGATGCTGCGTCGCCACTTGTTGAATCGTGGGTTGTTCCATCCCATCGACTGGAACAGGCTCCACATGCCGTGGAACAGGTGAATGCCGAGGGCGATGTTGGCAGCGATGTACAGGATCGCCACCGGCACCCGCGACAGACTGGCGTCGATGTTGCGGTAGACCTCACCGTAGACATAATCGGGGTTCAGCCAACCCCAGGTGAGATCGGCCAGGTGCCACGCGATGAACAGCACCACCAAAATGCCGGTCCAGCGCATAGAGCGGCTGGCGAAGCTGGCGACCTGATAGTCACGAGCGGACTGATAGCGAACCGGACGCGCCTTGCGGTTCAACACGGTCAACGAGTAGGCGGCGTGGAGATGCAACACGATGGCTGCAATGAGCCCGATCCGCAGGATCCACAGGGCGTAGCCGTAGGGCAGGATCGGCATCAGCAACTCGCGCAGGAAGTGCGCATAGTGGTCGATGTCATAGACCAGTTCGCCATTTTCTTCGACGACACCGAGGTACACCTTCAAGTTGCCGACCATGTGGCCGACGACGAAGCCGATACCCATGATGCCGGTGATGGCCATGACGTACTTCTTGCCGACCGCGGTGCCGTAGAGGTCGAGAAGGAAAGGTTTGCGGCGGCGCGAACCGGCTTTGACGGCGGTGCCGCTCACCGGCCCGCGTGACAGCGTCTGTGACATAGCCCAGAAGTTAGTGGCGTGCGACCGCGACCAGCACATCCGGCGCCATCGTCGTCACGCCGGCCGTCCCCGCCTCTGCCTCAGGTCGGGGTGTCGGACGAGGCGCCCGCCCCAATGTCGTCGTGGTCCTCATGACCGCGATTCACGCCACGAATGGCGTGAGGCCCAAATGTGGTGCCACACGTACGACACCAGAACGCCTGCTCGAGTTCTGTGCCGCAGGGCGCGTGCACCAGCGCGGCGCCGGTTGCTTCAGACGAGCCGTATTCCTCGGTCCACCGTACGAGTGCCACCAACACCGGTGAGAGGGCGATGCCAGCATCCGTCAGTCGGTACTCGTACCGTCGCGGGTGCTCAGAGTACGGCACCTTCTCCATGACGCCGTGCGCAACAAGTCGCCGCAGGCGCTCGGTGAGAATCGGCCGCGCGATTCCTAAATCGCTGCACAGGTCATCGAAGCGGCGGATACCCCTCAGGCCCGCCCGCACAATCAGAATCGACCATCGGTCGCCGATGATGCGCAACGTCTCGTCGATGGGCGAAGCGCCGCGCGTGGCCATCAGACCATCATGGCGCAGCAGTCGTTCTCCGCCTACCCGGAAGCTCTGGGTTCTGTTTCAGAACTCACCCCGGCTACGGTACGCGCTGTGAGCACCCACGCCGTTCCCGACCCCGTGCGCGCCCGACCCGTCGATCCCGCCACGTTGCCGCTTCATGTGAGCGATCTCCTCGATGCCGACCTCACCGAACTCATGGCCACGGCCGCCACGCGTCGCGACCAACTGTGGGGCACCCGGGTGACCTACTCGCCCAAGGTGTTCATCCCGCTCACCATGCTGTGCCGTGATGCCTGTGGCTATTGCACATTCGCCCAGCCACCCGCACGCCTCGACTCGCCCTACCTGTCGCCCGACGAGGTACTGCGCATCGCTCGCGACGGCGCTCGAGCAGGTTGCCACGAGGCGTTGTTCACGCTCGGTGAGGCACCCGAAGAACGCTACGAGGCGGCGCGCGACTGGTTGCGCGCCAACGGTTGGGACTCCACCGTTCACTATCTGGCGCACACCGCCCAACTGGTACTGAACGAAACGGGTTTGCTCCCCCACGCCAACCCCGGCGCCCTCGGTGCCGACGAACTCGCCATGCTGCGCCGCGTTGCACCCAGTCAGGGGATGATGGTGGAAACCCTGCGCGACGATCTGCCATGCCACCGTGGTGCACCCGACAAGACTCCACAGCGTCGACTCGACACCCTCGAGGCCGCTGGCGCAGCGCGAATCCCGTTCACCACCGGGATCCTCGTCGGTATCGGCGAGACACGCGCCGACCGTCTGGCCGCCCTCGTCGCCATCGCCGACAGCCACCGGCGTCACGGCCACGTCCAAGAAGTCATCGTGCAGAACTTTCTGCCGAAACCGGGCACAGCGATGCGCAACGACCCACCGTGCCCGCCGGAGGAGTTCCTGTGGTCGATCGCTGCGGCGCGCCTGCTGCTCCCCGACGACGTCCACCTGCAGGCACCGCCGAATCTGTCTGACGATTTCGGTGTGCTGCTCGATGCCGGGATCGATGACTGGGGAGGCGTGTCACCGGTGACCGCCGACCACGTCAACCCCGAACGCCCGTGGCCCGCACTCGATCGGCTGCGCGAAGCCACTGAGGCACGCCAGATGGTGTTGGCACCTCGACTCACCGTCTACCCCCATCACATCGCTGCGCGCGATGAATGGATCGACCCCTCATTGCACTTCGCCGTCATCGATCGTGCCGATGCCGAAGGACTCGGACGCGACGACCCCGGAGCTGTCTGGCCCGAGCGCACGACCGCCGCCGATGTGGTGACCGACGGTGCGGAGGTCGTGCTCATCGGACACCGCTCCACCGCGTGGTACTCCGGCGCCCAGGCCGAGCCACCCACACTCATCCCCGCACCCGCAGCCACCCGGCCAGGATCGGCGCTGCGACGGGTGCTCGACGCGGTCGCCGCCGACGAGCCCATGGGCCACGACGACATCGTGACGATGTTCGCCGCCCGCGGCCCCGAGGTGGCAGCGATTGCTGAGGTCGCCGACCACCTTCGCTACGAGGCCGTGGGCGACACCGTGACCTGGGTGCACAACCGCAACATCAACTACACCAACGTGTGCACCTTCAAATGTCGGTTCTGCGGGTTCTCCAAAGGCCCGCTGTCGTTGAACCTGCGCGGCACCCCCTATCTGCTCACCCTCGACGACATCGCCCAACGTGCCGCCGAGGCCGAGGCGATGGGCGCCACCGAGGTCACCCTGCAAGGCGGTATCCATCCCGACTTCGACGGCGACTACTACATCGATGTCACCCGTGCAGTCCGCGAGGCAGCGCCCACACTGCACATCCACGGCTTCACTGCTCTCGAGGTCACCGAAGGTGCTCGGCGGCTTGGCGAAGACCTCGTGACCTACCTTGGGCGACTTCGCGATGCCGGACTGTCATCGCTGCCGGGAACCGCAGCCGAAATCCTCGACGACGCCGTTCGAGCAGAACTCTGCCCCGACAAGATCACCACCGACGAATGGCTGGACTGCCACGCAGCGGCTCACGAGGTCGGCCTCGGATCGAATATCACCATGATGTTCGGTTCGATTGAGAACCCGCACAGTTGGGCCCAGCACATGCTGCGCACCCGTGATTTGCAGGTGGCCACCGGGGGCTTCACCGAATTCGTGGGCCTGCCGTTTGTCCACATGGCGTCGCCGATCTATCTGCAGCATCGTGCCCGTCGCGGGCCGACGTTCCGTGAAAATCTGCTGGTGCACGCCGTGGCGCGCATCGTCTATCGCGGCCTGATCGACAACATCCAGTTGTCGTGGGTGAAGATCGGTACCTCCGCGGCCCGTCAGTTGCTGGCTGCCGGATGCAATGACCTCGGCGGCACGTTGATGGACGAAAACATCTCGCGTGCCGCCGGCGCCTCACACGGCCAGCACATGGATGCCGATGCCTTCGGTGACCTCGTTGGACCCCTCGGGCGCACCCTGCGGCAGCGCACAACGTCATATGGCTACGTCGACGGCGTGACCGCCGGGGTGTGAAAACCCCACCATCCGGGTTGGAGACCACCCCCGGCACCTAGCATCATTGGGCGACCCTTTTGGGTCCTACGACACCTAGAGGCGATCGACGAGGATCGCCCAGCCACAGGAGGCTCTCACACCGTGGACATCATCCCCTACCTCGCCGCACTGTCGGCGATTGCCGGACTAGCCCTCGCGGGCTACTTCTACAAGGTGGTCGCCGCTGCCCCAGCGGGCGACGACCGCATGATCTTCTTGATGACGGAGATCCAAAAAGGCGCACGCGCCTTCCTCTACAAGGAGTACTCATGGGTGGCCGTGTTCGTGGTCGCTCTCGCGATCCTGCTCGCCATTGTGATCGCACCGCTCGCCGCGGTGTCATACATCCTCGGCGCTGTGCTGTCGGCGCTGGCGGGCTACATCGGTATGACCGTGGCCACCATGGCCAACGCCCGTACCGCTGAGGCCGCCAAGTCAGGCGCTGGCAAGGCGCTGCCCATCGCCTTCCGCGGCGGCGCGGTGATGGGTTTCACCGTGGCCGGTCTCGCCCTGGCGGGGCTGATGCTCACCTACTTGCTGTTCGTCGTGTGGCTCGAGGTCGACGACGCGTTCGAAATCGTGACCGCTTTCGGTCTCGGTGGATCCTCGATCGCGCTGTTCAGCCGTGTTGGTGGCGGTATCTACACCAAAGCCGCTGACGTCGGTGCCGACCTCGTGGGCAAGGTCGAGGCAGGCATCCCTGAAGACGACCCGCGCAACCCCGCCACCATCGCCGACAACGTGGGCGACAACGTCGGCGACGTCGCCGGCATGGGTGCCGACCTGTTCGAGTCCTACGCCGGGTCGATCATCGCCCCGGTGTCGCTCATCGCCTTCGCCGGTGCCGGTGGCCTCACCGCGGCCGGCATCAAGGGCGACCAGAGCGACTTCGTTGGATTCTTGATGTTCCCGATGGCGATCGCCTTTGTGGGCATGATCGCATCGATCATCGGTTCGTTCTTCGTGCGCGCCGGCGACTCCACCGACAGCCACGCGCTGTCGCGCGCTCTGCACATGGGCACCAACGTCGCCATGGGCCTCACCATCGTTGCCACCTTCATCGTGGCGTACCTGATCTTCGACGGCGACGACCAGAAGCCCTGGGGCATCGCAGTCTCCGTCGTCGGCGGCCTGATCATCGGCTGGGCGCTCGGCAAGACCGCAGAGTTCTACACATCTGATGCCTTCGGCCCGGTGAAGAAGATCGCCCAGCAGTCCGAGACCGGCCCGGCCACCACCGTGCTGTCGGGTGTGTCGACCGGCATGGTGTCGGTGGCCGCATCGGTCGTGCTCATCCTCATCGGCGTGGTTGTCGCCTGGTGGGGTGGCGATCAGGCATTCGGCGAGGACGTCATCCCCGGCGGCATCTACGGCATCGCTGTGGCCGCGATCGGCATGCTCGCCACCACCGGCGTGGTGGTCTCGGTCGACGCCTACGGCCCCATCTCGGACAACGCCGGCGGCATCGCCGAAATGGCACATCTCGACCCGTCGGTCCGCAAGGTCACCGATGCCCTCGACTCGCTCGGCAACACCACCGCGGCCATCGCCAAGGGGTTCGCCGTCGGCTCGGCCGCGCTCACCGCTCTCGCGTTGTTCAAGAGCTTCGAGTACGCCGTGGAGGCTGCTGGAGGGTCGCTGAACCTCAGCGTCGGCGAGGTCGATGCCTTCGTCGGGTTGTTCATCGGCGCTGGTCTGCCGTTCCTATTCGCCGCACTCACCATCGACGCGGTCGGCCGCGCAGCGAACAAGATGATCGAAGAGGTCCGTCGCCAGTTCCGCGAGATCCCCGGTCTGCGCGAAGGCGCCGACGGTGTTGTTCCCGATTCGGCTCGCTGCGTCGCGATCTCCACCGAGGCGTCGCTGCGTGAGATGATCGTGCCGGGCGCGCTCGCGGTCGTCGTGCCGCTGGTCACCGGGTTCATCTCGGTTGACGCCCTCGGCGCCATGCTCGCCGGTGTTTTGGTGAGCGGCTTCGCCATCGCCATCTACATGGCGAATGCGGGCGGTGCATGGGACAACGCCAAGAAGTACATCGAGGCCGGTAACCACGGCGGCAAGGGCTCCGACGCCCACAAGGCTGCCGTTGTGGGCGACACCGTCGGTGACCCGTTCAAGGACACCTCCGGCCCCGCGATGAACATCTTGATCAAGGTGATGACCATCGTCGCGCTGGTATTCGCCTCCGCTTTCGTCTGACCGTCACGCCGGTACGAACCGGCGTCGGTCACCGACGCACGGACGACCCGATGCCCCGCCGCCCACCGGGTGGCGGGGCATCGACGTTCTCGGGCCCTGCACCTCACGGCACCGCCGTGCCGTTACGACCTCACCCCGGGGGCGCAACAAAGTCGATCAACCGCTCGACCGCACCCACCAACTCGGGTTCAAGGTCGGCGAACGAATCAACCGCAGACCGCAGGCGAGGCCAGAACCCCTCCAGCGGCATCCCAACGGCCTCGCACAGGCCCTGCTTGAACGGCACACCACGTGGCACATCGGGCCACGCCTGCAGGCCCACAACTCGGGGCCGCACCCCCGCCCATACGTCGACGAAGGGATGACCGGTGACGAGAACGTGCGTGCGTCGGATGCTTGCCGCGATGCGTGACTCCTTCGAACCGTCCACGAGATGATCCAACAGCACACCGAGGCGTCGCTCAGGGCCCGGATCGAATGCAGCCACGGCAAGATCGAGATCATCGGCGCCGTGCATTGGTTCCACCACCACACCGATCTCACGGAGTTCGTCACCCCAGACGTGTTCGAGTAGTTCGGCGTCGTGCAATCCCTCGACCCAGATCCGATGAGGGCTCGCCACCCGTGCCCGTCGTGGTCCATCGGCCAACACGCCACCCGCGGCCGATCGTCGCGGGGGCGTCGTGCCACTGGCCACCGGGCGCCGCAGAGTGACCACAGCACCGTCGATCATGAATGCCCCCTCACGCCATGCAAAGTTGCGCTCTCGACCCTTGCGATCACGCAGTGTCACACCTGCACCAGTGGCGGCCACAACATCGCCGCAGAATCCATCGGCACGCACTTCCACTACCAGGCCGAGCGCTGCATCCACCACCGGTGGGGCACTGCGTCGTGACGGTGCCGCCAAGATGTCATCGTCGAACCCGCCGGTCATCACACCAGCGTCGCACGATGCCACCGATGCCGCGTGGATTGGTTCGACTCAACCCGCCGCTGCCACGAGGACCACACCGGTGAGCACTAACGCGGCTGCGGCGTATTCGTGACGCCGATGGCGTTCGGCGTGCATCACCGCTCCCGCCGCGAAGGCGATCAGGACCTCGACCTGGCCGAGGGGCGCAGCACCCGCCAGAGTGAATCCCCACGCCCACGCCAACGACCCCAGCATGGAGAACACGCCAATGGCGAGCCCTGTACGGCCTGCGCCGCCCATTGTGATGCCCGGGCCCACCACCGACCACGCCCCCATCAGCACCGCTTGCACGCACAACATGACGGTCAACGTGAACAGTGCTCGTGTGAGGCTCGACCCACCATCGAGGCGTTCAGCCGCTGCGCCGATCCCCGTGGCGGCGGCGGCAAATAGCGCGCCCGACGCTGCCCCGATAAGGGCTGCGGGATCCCAGGGCGGACCCAGAGCATCTCGACGGCGCACCGCCAGCATCACCACCCCGATCACCACGAGCGCCGCACCGACCCAACCCCACAGCGTCAAAGCTGGGCCGAGCCCCAGAGCTCCCAGGGCTGCCACAACAGGTACTTCCGCCTTGGAATAGACCGTCCCAATCGAAAAATCACGTGTTCGAAATGCCAACAGCAAGGCCACCGTGGCCAGGATCTGTGCCACTCCCGCCGCGATGATGATCACCACGACATCGGCGCCGAACCCGGGTCGGGCGACTCCTGCCGGGCCGAACACAACTATCGACACCACCAGGGCCACCGGCGCTCCGTAGGTGAACCGGAATGCGGC
>RFST01000080.1 GCA_009923855.1 Actinomycetota bacterium | reverse complement strand
CCTTGCACACCGCCGATGGCCCACCCGCCCCATGGCGCGAGGTCACTCAGAACTTCGGATGGCTTCTTGTGGGCACTGCCTGCGCGGCCGGTCTGCTGAACGCCGGGCCGATCGCCGCGAACATTCTGTCGGCCGACGGCGATGAGGCAGTGGTGACCCGGTTCGGCTACGGCGTCCTCCTCGCGCGCGTGCCGTTGTTCATGTTCCAAGCCATTCAGGCCTCCTTGCTGCCGCGCCTCGCCCGTCTGGCGGCCCGCGGGGAATTCGACGCATTCCGTTCTGGCCTGCGCCTGTTGATCATCGTGGTCGGCGCCATCGGCGCACTCGGCACCGTGGGAGCATTCTGGATCGGGCCATGGATTCTCGATGTGGTGTACGGCGCTGAACTCGGTGGCCGAACGCTCGCCATGTTGG
This sequence comes from Actinomycetota bacterium, assembly GCA_009923855.1. Taxonomy (GTDB): domain Bacteria; phylum Actinomycetota; class Acidimicrobiia; order Acidimicrobiales; family Ilumatobacteraceae; genus Casp-actino5. The sequence goes on along the minus strand of RFST01000080.1, from coordinate 7,596 downwards.
CGCTGTCATCGGCGATCTACATGTTGGCTTTGGCCACAGGCCAAGCTGTGCTGGCGCTGCACGGCCACGCCCATGTCGCACTCGGCTGGGCGCTCGGGTTGGTGGGGTTCTTCCTCGGCACCTGGTTGTCGAGCGATCTGCTGTTCCGTCGGATTGAGATCGGCCTGGTGGTGTCGGCACTGGTGCCACTGGGATGGTTCGCGCTGACGCTGCGCCGCCAGTTGGCCGCTGCCGGCTGATCTCTCACGGTCCGATCAGTCGGACCCGCTGTGTCAGTCGTGCAGGTGTGCTTTAGCGGCTTCGTATTCGAGGTCGTGGGCGACCATCATCGACACCAACTCACCAAACGACACTTCAGGTTCCCACCCAAGTTTCTCTTTCGCTTTGCTGGCATCACCAATCAACAAATCCACCTCAGCCGGCCGCAAAAACTTCGGATCCTGACGCACAAACGGCGACCAGTCATCAATCCCCACCTCAGCGAACGCCAAATCCAAAAACTCGCGGATCGTATGCGTCTCACCCGTCGCGATCACGAAATCCTCCGGGGTGTCATGCTGCAACATCAACCACATCGCCCGCACATAATCACCCGCATACCCCCAATCACGTTTCGCATCCAGATTCCCCAACACCAACTCATCCTGCAAACCAAGCTTGATCCGCGCGACCGCGTTCGTGATCTTCCGCGTCACAAACTCCAACCCACGACGCGGACCCTCATGATTAAACAAAATCCCTGAACACGCGAACATGTCATACGACTCGCGATAATTCATCGTGATGTAATGCCCAAACACCTTCGCGCACCCATACGGCGACCGCGGGTGATACGGCGTCAACTCCGTCTGAGGCACCTCACGCACCTCACCAAACATCTCCGACGTCGACGCCTGATAAAACCGGATCGGATTATTCGTGGCTCCACCCACCATCCGCACCGCATCCAACATCCTGAGCACCCCAAGCCCAGAAATATCCGCCGTCAACTCCGCATGCGAGAACGAGTACGCCACAAACGACACCGCACCCAAGTTGTACACCTCATCAGGCGCAGCGACCTCCACCGCTTTCACCAACGACGACAAATCCGCCAAATCACCCGACACCGGCTCAATAAACGGGAACTCCTCCAACACACCCGCAATCCGCGGATTGTTCTGCCCCTTCACCATCCCAAACACCTCATAGCCCTCAAATGCTGACCATCCTGACCAGTAATCCCCGTCACCAAAGCCCGCGGCATCAGGCGAGGCTACCCACCGGCAGGCCCGGGCTGGCATGATGCCCATCTGATGCGCATCGCCATCGACATTGGACCCCTCCATGGACACCGCACCGGTGTCGGCCACGCTGTGGCTCACATCGTCGATCACCTCAGCACGGACGACCGCGTGTCGACCACCGGCTACCTGCTGAGTTATCGCGCACACCCCCAACCGGGGCAGATACGTCTTCCACTGCCGGCGCGTGCCGCGACCCGCATCTGGTCGCGAATCGACCGCCCCCGTGCCGATCGATGGCTGGGCGATGTTGATGTGGTGCACGGCACGAACTACACCGCGCCACCCACCCAACGGCCCACGGTGATCACCGTGTACGACTGTTGGTTCCTCGAACATCCGCGCGAGGCCAACCCCGACGTGGCCCGCGCCGGCCGTATTCTTCGTCGTGCCGTCGACCGGGGGGCATGGATTCACACCTCGTCTGACGCCACCGCACGACGCGCGCGGGCACTGCTCGACACCGATCGCATTCGTGCCATTCACCTCGGGCCGCCACCTGCGATCACCCTCGCCGATGCAACTCCACCCCCGATCGCCGATGTTGCATCGCTACTCGACAGCGGCTTCGTCCTCGCGCTCGGCACCACCGAACATCGCAAACGGCATCCATGGCTGGTGCGTGCGATGGCCGCCGCCGATACACAGGCTCATCTCGTCATCGCTGGAGCGCACGGCGATGACTCTGCGGAGTTGCACCGCTGTGTCGCTGCGTTGCCAGCACCGATGCGCGAACGCGTCCACCTGCTCGGGCCGGTGCCCGTGCAGGTGAAGAACTGGTTGATGGGCCACGCGCAAGCTCTCGCCTATCCCTCGTTGGATGAAGGGTTCGGCTTCCCGGTGCTCGAGGCCCATGCTGCTGGCGTGCCGGTGGTGGCATCGTCGGCGGGATCGATTCCTGAGGTGGCCGGAGATGCGGCCATCCTCGTCGACACCCACGACATCGACGGGTTTGCCACGGCGCTCACCGACATGTGCCGCGACGGTTCGAACCGCGAGGCGCTGATCGCTGCAGGAGTCGCCAACCTCGCGCGGTTCGACTGGACTCGCACCGTGGATGCACTTGTGGCGTTGTACGACCAAGCGGTCAACACAGACACTGGGGGTCGGCGACCATGACAACGCGGATCTGTGTGCTGTGTGGCGGTGTGGGTGCCGCGCGGATGTTGCGCGCCATGACATCGGTCATCGACCCGGCACGGATCGACGCGGTTGTGAACACCGGCGACGACACCGTGATGCACGGCCTGCATATCTCACCCGATATCGACACCGTGATCTACACCGTGGCCAATGCCATCGACCCGGATCGCGGATGGGGCCTCATCGATGAGACCTGGCGTGCCGTCGAGGCTCTCGGGCGCTACGCCGCGACACGACCGGACACCTCGATGGCCGGGGCAACGTGGTTTGGCTTGGGCGATGCCGACTTGGCCACGCATATGTACCGCACCGGTCGACTAGCCGAAGGCGCGCGTCTGACCACGGTCACCGATGAGATCCGGCGTGCGTGGGATGTCGCCGTTCGGGTGCTCCCGATGTCGGATGAGCCGTCACCGACCGAGGTGACCTTGGGTGGCGACCATACGGGCCAACGAGTGGCCTTCCAGGACTATTTCGTGCGGCTGCGACATGAGGTTCCGGTGACCGACATCCATCTCGGAGCCGCCGACGTCTCGGCCACCCCAGAGGTGTGCGAGGCCATCGATGCTGCCGAGTTGGTGATCATCGCGCCGTCGAACCCGCTGGTGTCGATCGGGCCGGTCATGGCGGTGAACGGCGTGCGCGAGCGTCTCGAACAGCGTCGTGACACTGTGGTGGCCGTGTCCCCTCTGGTTGATGGGGCAGCGCTGAAGGGCCCGGCGGCCGACATGATGCGCGATGCCGGTCTGCGCAGCGATGCTGCGGGAGTGGCCGCCTTGTATGCACCGGTGGCCGCGACGATGGTGATCGACACCGTTGACGCCGACCTTGCTGACGATGTGCGCGCGGCAGGGTGCAACAGCGTGATCACCGACACGGTGATGGCCGACCCCCAGGTCGCCGCTCGGCTAGCGCAGGTGTGTGTGGACGCCGCCGTTAACCGGCGATGAGGTCCTCGCGCATCGCCGCGATGCCGTCGGCCACGGGAATCAACGCCGACCAACCGAGATGAATCCTCGCCCGCGCTGACGACAGGGCAAAGCGCATCAACTCATCGCCGCGTCCAGGTGCTCGTTCGGCGACCGCATCGGGACCGTGGATCATGTCGACGAGTTCGGCGATCGTTGTCTGTCGGCCCGTCCCGATGTTCACAACCAAGCCACCCGCACGATCGAGTGCGCGCACCACTGCCTCGGCCAGGTCCTCGACATGGACAAAATCGCGTGCCTGGCGACCGTCGCCGTCCACGCGTGGAGTTGTTCCCGTCACCAGGGCATCGAACAGGGCGGCCACCACAGAGTCCTCGGCGCGTTGACGCGGCCCGTAGACCGACGCAACGGCCAGCACCGTGAACTCGATGCCGTGGTGTTGGCGGTGATAGGAGCACAGATCCACGACGGCGCGACACAGCAGACCGCGGAGACCGCGCGGCTCGACGGGTGCTTCTTTGGCCGGCATCCCGCGCGCCGGTGGTCGGCCGTACATCGATGTCGCCGGCAGGATCGTGACCACTTTGGTCACGCCATGGCCACGTGCCATATCGAACACGGCTGCGGTACGACGCAGTGCCTCAGCAACCTGTCCGGCACTGGTCACGCGGTGAGGTGCTGCCGCTGCGTGCACGATGACCTCGGGGGTGCGACGTGACATCAGCACCGACGCGGCATCACCGCACACATCGAGATGGTGGAAGGTCAGCCCCTCACCGGCCGAGCGAGCCGAGGACAGATTCGCCAGCGACCCACTCGACAGATCGTCGACAACGTCGATGTCGACGATGCCAGCACCGTGTGGATCGTCCCCTTCGGCGATGAGCCGGTCGACCACGTGTGAGCCCACGAAACCGGCGCCGCCGACAACCATGACACGACGACGAGTTCCTGATGACTCAGTCGGGTTCTGGGAAGCGGCGTCGCTCATGGTGTCCTCCGGGCACGGTGTGGCCGGCACCGACGACACAGCCGTCGAGTACCGCACCGTCGGGCACGGCTCCCCACACGATGCTCGACATTACCGATGCTCCCGCGCCGACGCTGGCACCTGGCAACAACACCGAGTTCTGGACGCGGGCGTTGTCGCCCACCACACATCCGTCGCCGATCACCGAAGTGGCGACATCAGCTGATGATGCAACGACTGCATCACCGTGGGCATCACCGGTGTGGATGAGGTCCAGATTGGCCTGCAGGTAGGGCTCGGGGCGGCCCGCGTCAATCCACCGGTCGTTTGTTGCCATGGCGTAGAGGGTGTTGTCGGCGACCATCGCCGGGAAGGTTTCGCGTTCAACCGACACCCGCTGGTCGACCGCAATGCGGTCGAGGACCCGGGCCTCGAACACATAGGTGCCTGCATTGATCGTGCGGGAATCGGTGTCCCCGGGTGCGGGCTTCTCGACGAAACGACGAACACGGCCGTCGTTCGCCACTTCGACCACGCCGAACTGGCTGGGATCGTCCACCGGTGTGAGGTGCAATGTTGCCTCCGCACCGCTGCGACGATGCTCGGCGATCAGCGCCGCGACATCCACATCACAGACCACATCACCGTTGGCCACCACAAAGGTGTCGTCGACGCCGACGCTGCGCGCCGCGAAGGCAATCGCCCCGGCGGTGTCGAGCGGCTCGGGCTCGACCGCGTAGTGCAGACGAACCGTGCACCCATCGACATCGAATTGATCACCCGGAAAGGCCGCGGAGAATGCGTCAGGGCGAAAGCCGAGTGCGAGCACCACATCGGTGACGCCGCCCGCTGCCAAACGTTCGGCCAAGCGCACGATCATCGGCCGGTTCGCAACCGGCAACATCGGTTTGGGAACGTCGTTCGTGAGGGGCCGCAAACGGGTGCCGAAACCGCCCACCAGGACGACGGCGTACATCACTCCTCGTCGGAGGACTCGGCCACCGTGGTGTCGGTCGCCACCTCGTCGGCGGTGGGAGCCACCACACCGGCGTCGATGGCGCCCAACTCGGGCAGACGCGGCGCCCACGGTGGCATCGACACGTCGTCACCGCGTGGCACAAATGCCACCACCATCACCATGCCGTCGGCACTCACTCGGATCTCGTCCATGTCGGCGATGTACCGGCTGCCGTCGTCGGTATCGGTGTAGCTGTTCCACACCACGACCGAGAGTTCTCCGTCGATCTCGTCGCCGGTGTCGGGGTCGACACAGGTGTCCTCACCTTCGGTGTACGACGCGCCACCCAGCTGGTCAGCGGGGAACGTCAACGAATCGTTGGTGAGTTCCACACCGTAGGTCTCCAAGAACACGCCCAGATCGGCCCGCGACCCAACCGCACGCGAGGTGTACGGGTGCCAGTGGATCACGCCGTCGTTGTGCGAGTGGATGCCGGTGGACAAGAACTCGGTGTTGATGAACTGCCCTTGGGAGTTCCGGTCCTCGAGGTCACCTTCGAGCTGGAACCACTGACCGCAGATATCGAACCCGTACGCGAGGTGCCAGTGGTCGTTGATGGTCGGCGGGTTGTCATCGGCCGCGGGCAGCGACTGCCGGGCGTACACGATGGAGGCCACCCCGAGCACCAGCACCAGCATGACAACGATCGGGAACACCGAGCCGCCCTGGAAACGCACGGTGCGGGAGCCGCCCTTGCCCGCAAGTTTGGCGGCTTTCTTGGTCGATGAGGTTCCTGCCACGAACCGCAGGCTATCGGCGTGAACTCCCGCTCACCGGTCGGGCGCGATGACCTCGTCGTATGCCCGGCCAACAGCTGCAGGGGATGCATTCTCGATCACCCACGCCCGACCTCGCTCCCCCATCGCCACGAGCGCATCCGGATCCGCCAGCATCTCGGCGATGGCGGCACAGAACGCGTCCACATCATCGGGCGGCACACGGCGACCGGCGTCGGTCGATGCGATGATGCGCGCGACCTCGGTGTTGTCATCGATGGCAGCCAACACAGCGCGGCCGGCAGCCAGAACCGTGTAGGTCTTCGATGGCACGCTCACATCGCCGAGACCACGTCGCAGCGGCACCACATGCACGTCGGCCGACGCGAGAACCTCACCAAGTCGTTCCATTGGCTGGTAGTCGACGGTGGTGAGGTTCTCCAGCCGGGATGCAGCACGGTCAAGATCCGGTCGTGCGGCACCATTGCCATTGATGATGAACCGCACCTCGGGAAGGCGTTCGGCCGCCGTCACCATCATGTCGAGTGACTGCGAGAACCCGCAGTTTCCGGCGTACATCACCACCGGGGCATCACCGGGGGCGAACTCATCGAGGTACGCGGTGGCCGCACCGGCACGACCCGGTGCCCGAGCGATATCGACGCGGACGCGCTCTGCGTCGACGAAGTTGGGGATCACCACCACGTCGGTGTCCGCTCGGCGCACCCGGGCGAGTTTCGTGCGCACATTGGTTGCCAAATCCTCGCTCAACACGGTGACGGCGTCTGCGGCGGCATAGGTGCGGCGTTCCAACCACTCGGCCAGGGCGATGACCCGCGATGAGGTGATCGCCCCAGTGCGCACCGCTGCATCGGGGAACACATCTTGGATGTTGAACACGGCACGCGCCGATCTCAGACGCGCCACCCACACCCCCACTGGGCCGAGCGTGAGCGGTGGGCTCATTGCGAGCACCGCATCCACACGTCGGCGTGACCCCACCCGCAACGCGGCCACTCCGGCAAGGGCCGTGAAGCCCACAAAACCGAGCGCGCGTCGCAGCAGACGTCGACGGTCATCACCGGGGAACGGATGCACGCGGGTGATGGAGCCCCAGTTCGTGCTCTCGGTTCGCCACCAGCGGCCGCTCCAGCCCGGCGCAATCGCATGATCGCGGTACCACGGCAGCGATGTCACCACATGAATCTCATGTCCACGGGCCGCGAGTTCGTCGACGATGCCGGTCATCACCGAGCCGGTCGGCGCCGTATCGGGGGCGAAGTGTGGGCATAGCACCACGATCTTCATCAGCGTGCCTCCAGTGCTCGCCGATACGCACCGATCAGGGCGGCACCGGATGCAGCCAGGGTGTAGTCCTGTGCGCGCTGCCGACCGGCCGCGATCACATCATCTGGAGATGCCAGAACGTCACGAATAGCGTCGGCCCACTCTCGCGACGATGCCCCGACGAGGCGGGCAGCAGCTCCATTGTCGGCAACCTCGCGGAGCGCTCCGATATCGGCGGCGATCACCGGCG
>RFST01000079.1 GCA_009923855.1 Actinomycetota bacterium | reverse complement strand
GCGGTGGGATCCACCTCTCGACTTGCGCTGGCCGGGAGCCTTCGGATGGGTGCAGCCGTGGGTGATCGTCGTCGTGGTGACCGTGGTGTGGACGGTGTGTTGGCCCGATGTGACTCCCGCCGATGAGTTGCGAGAACGCGCGAGCGACGATGATCACTGAGGTGTTGACCAACCCGCGCATTCTCGTCGTGGTGCCGACCTACTTCGAGGTCGACAACATCGATGGCGTGCTGCGCGCGATACGCGCTGCGTTGCCCTCGGCACACGTTCTCGTCATCGACGACGGCAGCACCGACGGCACTCGGGAAGTGGTGATGGCCGTGGCCGATAAAGACTCACAGGTCGAACTTGTGTGCCGGGATCGTAAAGCGGGCCTCGGCGATGCCTATCGGGAGGGATTCACCAGAGGTATCGCCGATGGCATGGACCTACTGGTGGAAATCGACGCCGATCATTCCCACGACCCGGCGATGTTGCCGGCACTGGTGTCGGCGGCGTGTCATGGTGCCGATGTGGTGATCGGGTCGCGGTATGTGCCCGGTGGACGCATCATCGGGTGGTCGCGGTCGCGGTTGCGGTTGTCGAGGTGGGGCAACCGCTATGCGGCATTGGCACTTGGGTTGGCGGTGAATGACGCCACCTCGGGGTTCCGGGTGTATCGATCGAGCATCGTGCAGACATTCGGTCTCGAGGGAGTGCGCGCCAGCGGCTACGGGTTTCAGGTTGAAATGACCTACCGAGCAATTCGCTGCGGTGCACGGGTGGTGGAGATTCCGATCGAGTTTCGTGAGCGGGCCTCCGGCGAATCGAAGATGTCACGACGCATCGTGGTCGAGGCCATGGCATTGGTGACCGGCTGGGCGTTACGTGACCTGATGACGGCCCGACGACGTCGAAGGATGTACATCGATGCCTCGTGATCGGTCGAGATCAGCGGCGCGGGTGCCGGGCTACGCCCACGAGCACCAATGTGTCATCGTCGATCTGGTCGGCGTCCACGCCGATGAAATCGTCAGCGGTGGCAGATTCGGCGCCGCCGCGGTTGAGGATCGGGTACAGCACGCGTCGCCCGATGCTGTGCAGCGCGGTCAGGGCCCGATGCGGGAGCCGGTGACGCAACCCAAGTGGGTCGAGCGCGAGGAGTCGTCGACCGGTGCGGCGGCGCCGCGCGAATTCGGCACTCACCGTCGCATTGCCGGTCAGACCCGAGATCTCCACCTCGTCGAAGTGTGCATCGAGAATCTCGCGCAGCGTGTTGGGGGTGAACAGATGCACATGGAACGGATTCTCGAAGTCCGCGGGGGCGTTGGGGGTCAGCACCACAGCGACGCCCTCGTCGTGCAGGACCCGTGCGATCTCGGCCACATGGCGTTCCGGGTCGGTGAAGTGCTCGATGATGTGCGACGAACTCACCCACGATTGCGACGACGTGGCGAGCGGCAATACTCGTGCATCGGCACAGACCGCGGCGTTCAGACGGCGTGCCGCGGTGGCGGCGGTGGGCGCGTGATAGTCCACCCCGATAATGGTGCGATCAACCCGCATCAGTGCGACAGATTCTTCGCCCGTGCCGCAGCCGATGTCCGTTCCGGCGCCCGAACCCACCGTGGCGTCGATCAGCCGATAACCAGCGGTGTGCAACGCGATCAGCGAGGCTGGAGTGTGGTCTCGGACAGGGCGTTCGCCGGTGGGTGACATGGCGACTCGGAGTGTAGACACCCCGCTCTCGGTGGTGGTGCTGTCGTGGCGCGGGCCGGGTGACCCCGATGCGGGCGGGTCGGAGCTGCACGCCCGAGAGATACTGCGCCGCTGGGTGGAGATGGGTGTCGACGTCACCGTGGTCACCCGTCGCCCGCCGCAGAGCGAGGATGCTGACGCTGTGGCGGTGCCATCGGAGGGACTGTCGGTGGTGCATACGGGTGGCACCTACTCAGTTTTTGCGAGCGCCCCAGCACGGATGCTGGCCCGCGGGCCGCGCGGTGACGTCACAGTGGAGATCCTCAATGGGGTGCCGTTCTGGTCACCGCTATGGCGACGACGCAGGTCGGTGGTCTGGCTTCATCACATGCACACCGAGATGTGGGCACAGACATTGCCCCGGCCGATGTCCGACATCGGGCGGTGGGTGGAATCCACGATTGTTCCCCGCGTCTACGGCACTCCTGTGGTGACCCTGTCTCATCCCGGTGCCGACGAGTTGCGCCACCGTGGCTTTCGCGATGTGCGGGTTGTGGAACCAGGGATCGCTCCACGGTTCCTCACCGCAGCCCCTGCGGCTGTGGACCCAGGGGAGCCGCCGCGTCTCGTAGCGGTCGGGCGGTTGGCGCCGGTGAAGAGATGGATCGAGCTACTTATGGCGGTGGAGGCCATGCAGGCTCCCGGCCGACCGGTGCTGCTCGACATCGTTGGCGGCGGGCCGATGCGCGACGAGATCGATACCTGGTGCCGGTCGCGCAACGCGCAGTGGGTGACGTGCCATGGGGTTGTGAGCGATTCACGACTCGTCGAGATCTACCAGTCGGCAACGCTGGTGGTCTCGGCGTCGTCGTCGGAGGGTTGGGGAATGACCATCACCGAGGCTGCAGCATGCGGGGTGCCGGCGGTCGTCACCGACGTGGTGGGGCATCGCGGCGCCGTTGTCGATGGCCGCACCGGCATGCTCGTGCCCACTCCGCGCGATCTCACCGCCACGGTGTTGGCCCTTCTCGATGATCGTCAACGATTGGGCCACATGGCGTCTGCGGCACGTGAGCGCGCATCGTCGCTGTCGTGGGAAGCGGCGGCGGTGGCTCATCTCGACATCGTCCGAGAGAGGGTTGCAGATGGACACCGCTAAGTCGGTCGCCGCCGGTGCATTTGGCGCTCGTCGGTCGCCACCACGAGCGTTGATCGCCGCGACCCGACCCCGGCAGTGGGTGAAGAACCTGCTGGTGTTGGCCGCCCCTGGGGCTGCAGGAGCATTGACGTCTGTGCGCTCCAGTGTCGACGCCGTTCTGGCGATGATCGCCTTTACCGCGGCGGCATCTGGCGTGTACCTGCTGAACGATGCGGCCGATGTCGCCGAGGATCGTGCTCATCCACTGAAGTGTCGCCGTCCCGTGGCCGCCGGCGAGATATCAGTCGCCGGGGCACGTTGGAGTGCGCTGGTTCTCATCGTGGCTGGCACGGCGCTCGGTGGCTGTGCCGATCCAGCGGTGGCGGGTGTGCTCGTGGCGTATGTCGTTCTGAATGTGGCGTATAGCGGAGGCCTGCGGTCGGTCGCGTTGGCCGACATTGTGATTGTGGCGACGGGCTTCGTGCTGCGGGCAGTGGCCGGTGGTGTGGCGGTCGATGTGCCCCTGTCGGGTTGGTTCATCATTGTGGTATCGGTGACCTCGCTCATGGTGGTTGCCGGCAAGCGTCTTGGCGAGATGGTGACCGTGGGCACTGACGCGGGTCGTGCCACATTGCGCGTGTATTCATCTCGTGGCCTTGCGGGCATGATCGATGGGGGAGCCGTTGTCCTTGCCGTTGCGTATCTGGTGTGGGTGGCCACCAGCGGGGTGGGAGAGGTCGCTGGCGATGCCGACTGGGTGATGTGGGCCACCGCACTTCCGGTGCTTGCAGCCGTCACCCGATTCCGTCGGGTGGCGCACCGCGGTGGCGCGGCGTCGCCGGAACGACTGTTGTTCAGCGATAGATGCCTCCTGGCCACATCTGTTGTGTGGTGCGTGTTGTTCGCGGTGGGTGTGTACTGGTGAGCGTGGTATCAACACATCGCGTGAGCGGCTGGGGCAATACGACCCCGGTACGGGCGCGCCTCGTCGATGACGCCGAGCTGGATCTGTCATCCCTTGGTTTGCGCGGAGCCATCCCTCGTGGCCTCGGTCGCGCCTACGGAGATGCGGCACAGAACTCCGGTGGCACGGTTGTGCGCGCCACCGGTGAGACGATCGACCTTGACGCCGCCACCGGCCTCGTGCGGGTGTCGGCTGCGGTGTCGATCGATGAGCTGCTATGTCACGTGATCCCCGTCGGATGGTTCGTGCCGGTGAGTGCCGGTACGCGTTTCGTCACCATCGGTGGAGCGATTGCCGCTGATATCCACGGCAAGAACCATCACCGCGATGGTTCGTTCGGTGACTGGGTTCGCTCGGTCCGCATGTTGTTGGCATCGGGTGACGATGTCGTTGTGACGCCGCAGTCCGATCCCGAATTGTTTGCGGCCACATGTGGCGGCATGGGGCTCACCGGATTGATTCGTGAAGCGACGGTGCAGTTGATTCCGGTGTCGTCGTCGCAGATGGTGGTGAGTACCCGCCGATGCAATGACCTCGACGCGGTGATGTCCACGATGGTCGACGCCGAGGACACCAACCGATACACGGTCGCGTGGGTCGATGCAACGGTGCGGGGCGCGAGCTGTGGCCGCGGCATCGTCACCTTCGGGGATCATGCGGACGAGGCATCCGGCGCTGATCCGGCGGCGTACCGGCCGCGATCACCGGTGCGTATCCCAGGGCCTGCCGTGCCACTGGTCAATTCGGTGACGGGTCGGATGTTCAGCGAGATGTGGTACCGCCGGGCACCCCGATCGCGCGACGGCGAGACGATGTCGATCTCGGGGTATTTTCACCCCCTCGATGGTGTCGATCGCTGGAATCGGGTCTGGGGGCGACGCGGATTTGTCCAACACCAATTCGTCGTTCCCCTCGACGCCGATGACGTGGTACGCGATGCACTCGCCACGGTGGCCGCATCGCGACCGGCGAACTTCTTGAACGTGTTGAAACGTTTTGGTCCGGGCAGCGACCGACCGTTGTCGTTCCCGATGCCGGGTTGGACGCTCACTATGGATCTGCCCGCCACCGCAGAGGTGGCATCGATGCTGCGCAGGTTGGATGAGAGGGTGTTGGCTGCCGGCGGGCGCCACTATCTCGCCAAGGACGCACTCGTACCCCCGGCGGCGGTGAGTGCTGGCTACCCCGACCTTGAACGGTTCCGCTCGGTGCGTGATCGTGTGGATCCCAACCGGGTGTGGTGCAGCGATCTGTCACGCCGCCTCGGGTTGTGATCAAACGTTGTTACGTCGGACGACCATGATGCTGCTGCGAACGGCGGCCGAAAGGATGAGATATGCGTGATGCAAGCGGTGGGGTGCAGAACATCGTGGTGTTCGGGGGTACGAGTGAGATTGCCGTGGCCACGCTCGCGCATCTCATCACGCCGTCGACCACCACGGTGGTGTTGGCCTGCCGGGATGTCGCTGCGGGGCAGGCCGCGGCCGAGTCACTCGATGTCGCCGACACGGTTGAGGTCGTGGTGGAGCACTGGGACGCCACTGCTCACGACAGCCATCAGGGAGTCGTCGATGCGATTGTGGCGCGAGTCGGCGACATTGACATTGTGATCATGGCGGCCGGTGTACTCGGCAACCAGGACACCCTCGAGGCAGATCCCGCATCCGCCGTGAGCATGATCGACGCCAACATCACCGGTCCGGTGGTGACTCTGCTGGCATGTGCACGCCAGATGCGCGCTCAAGGGCACGGCCATCTCGTCGTGTTGTCGAGTGTGGCGGGTGTGCGGGTGCGCCGGGCTGCTGCGGTGTACGGGGCCACGAAGTCGGCGCTCGATCAGTTTGCGCTGGCGCTGGCTGATGGCCTGAGCACTGATGGTGTTGACGTCACCGTGGTGCGTCCCGGGTTCGTGCATGGGCGCATGACCGCAGGTCTGCCACCGGCACCGTTCGCCACCACACCGGATGCTGTGGGTGCGGCAACGGCAGCGGCCGTTCGCCGTGGACGCCGAGTGGTGTGGGTGCCGTCGGCATTGCGGGCGGTCTTTGCCGTGCTGTCGCTGCTCCCGCGCCCCCTGTTTCGGGCAATCGTCGATCGCTGAGGCGGTCGGCGACGATGTGGTGTCGATCGCTGAGGCGGTCGGCGACGATGTGGTGTCGACCGCTGAGGCGGTCGGCTCAGATGCTGTAGATGCGTCGGGCGGTGCCACCGAGCAGATCTGCTGCCTCGCTCGTTGAGTACTCGGCAGCGATCTTCTTGAACGCGTTCCACACCGTGCGATACGACAGCGACCACCGATCCACCGGGAAGTTCGATTCGAACATGCATCGGTGCGGACCGAACTCGTCGATGGTTGCGCGGTACCAGTCGCCTTGCGCCGCCAGCATCTCGTCGGAACTGGGTGGGCGTTCCGCAGCGTCCCAGCCGTAGCCGTTGTCGGGCATGGCGAGACCGCCCAGCTTCACCACCACGTTCTCGCAGGCGGCTAGAGCGGCCATGCGTGGGCGCCACCCTTCCCAGACTTCATCACGTCGACCTGCCCATCGCCCCACACCAACGGGTGTGCCGAAGTGATCGAGGATCACCGTGGTGCCCTCGCATGCACGCACCAGGTCGATCAGGTCGTCCAACTGGAAGTGATAGAGCCAGGCGTCGCAGGTCAGCCCACGCTCCCCGAGACGCCGCACACCGCGGCGAAACGAGCGATCGGCGGCCAGATCTGGTTCGGCGGCCCCCGGAATGCGATAGGCCTCGGGATCGTCGGCGCAGGCCAGGTGGTGGCGGATACCACGGAAACGTCCTCCGGCGGCGGCATCGTGGGCATCGAGGATCTCGTCGAGATTGTCGAGGCGGAGGTCGGCCCGGGCCACGATGCCGCGAATCACCTCACCACCCGGTTGGTCGGCGGCGTCGGCCACGAATCGGGTCTCGCCCACGGGCGCCATCGGGTCGGGGTCGGAGCGACGGTATGCCGCACCACATTCAACAAAGACGGTGGCGTCTACTTGGTGGCCATCGCCGAGGTCGGCGAGGAGATCGTCGAGTCCGTAGGGCAGCCCACCCTCTGGCGGCCAGAGGTGGTGATGCGGGTCGACAACACCAGTTTCGGGGTCGACGACGTCTTCGATCACAAGATCAAGCCATTGCTGAGAACCGGGTGTGGGCGTGGTCATATCTCCGTGTTAGCAGCCTCGGTGCCTTGGGGATGGTGGCGGAGCTCAGCTGTTGCCAGCAGCCGCCGACGACTCGCGGGCCGCCGCAGCGAAGATTCCTTTGGCCATCAACGATGGTTCGGTGCGACGGCGTGCCATATAGATCTCCGCGCGCATCGTGTGCACGTCGGCGTCGCTGGGTGCGGCCCACGCGGCGATGTCGGCCAGATGGCAGGCCAGGCGCATGTCGTCGGCTTCGGCTGCGGCACGGGCCCGCGCGACAATCGGGCCGATACCACCCGCCATCTCGGCAATGCATGCAGCAAGTTGCGCATCGGGTGAGGGCTTGAGCCGGCTGGCAGCTCCGTCCCACCAGCCGCCGTAGAGGCGCCAGATATTGCGCACGACGAACTCCGGCTCGTCGTAGAGAGGACGCAGATAGGGCTTGGCCAGGGTGTCGGCGGGAAGATCGACCTCGTGGATGATCGCGTCGAGCGTGGCGCCGCCGTTCATCATGGCGACCACGGTGTCGACGAGGTGTTCAAGGGCAGAGGCCACGTCGTCGAGCACACGGGCAATCCGGTCGGCACCGGTGATGGGGAGCCCATGGGCGGGAACGAACAGTTCAGGCTCCATCGCAGCCATCGTGCGCAGAGCCGCTGCCCACTCGCGGGGGTAGCGCTGCACTTTCTGCGGATTGCCGGCGTTCGGGAACATCCAGATCAAGAAGTCGCCGGCCATGATCGTGCGTGACGCCGGTAGCCAGAACCACAGATGGTCGTCGGTTTCGCCGATGGCGTGATGAGCCTCGATGGTGGTGTCACCGATCGTCATCGAGTGGTGACGATCCACCTCGATCGTGGGGCGCAGCGTGCCCTTCGGGATGTAGGAATTCCATCGCCGCGGCTGCGTTGTGGCCACAGCGTCGTCATCCTCGAGCTCATCGGGGCTGAGCGCCAAGTTGTTCGCGGGGTTCACACCGCCGAACTGGCGGGCATTGATCTCCACATTCCAGTCGTTGGTGTAGGCATACCGGTCGAAGCGTGCAGCAACGTTTTCATGGCCGACCACGACCGGGTTGTTCCAGACTGCGGCGAATTCACGGCTACCACCCACATGATCGGCGTGACCGTGGGTGTACATGAGGTGGGTGACCGGAGCGGAGCGCCAC
>RFST01000078.1 GCA_009923855.1 Actinomycetota bacterium | reverse complement strand
GGTGGTCGCGCGTGTGGCGTCGTCGTCGGCGGCCAAGTGTGCGGCATAGCGATCGAGGGGGAACTTCACGTCCATGAACAGCACCCGGTCAGGCGGCATGGAAAAGGTGAAGTCGGGGCGGCCACCGGCGGCGGTGGTGTCCTGTTTGGAATAGTTGATGCCCTCAACGAAGCCAGCGGCGCGGATCATGTCTTCGGCAAGTCGTTCACCCCACTGGCCGCGTTTTTGTGAACTCGACAGCACTTCGTTGAGGTTCTGGGTGCGTTGCGACAGAGCGGTGACGGCATCGCTGACACTGGAGAAATGGCCGGTGGTCATCTCGCGGAGCCGTTGCAATTCCTGAGCGAGGTCATTGATGCGCTGGCCCATATCGGTCTGGACGTTGCGCAGGGTGTGGTCGAGTACTTCGGCCCTCTGGCCGAGGTGTTCGCCGCTTTGTGCAGTGACCATTTCGGTGACGATGCGCGTGGTCTCGGCACGATCTGAAGCGGCGCGCTCGTGCAATTCGGCCATGGCATCGCGGAGCGCTTCCGCGTTGGCCAACTGCACTTGGGTGATGAGCGCCGCAGTATCGAGGGGGGGCTGTGGAGCGGCGACGGGGCTGTCCGCGGGGCGTTGCATGCGGCTGACCACCGCGGCGGCAATGGCTGCGGCAGCCACCGCGGCGAGCACAGCGACGAGAAGGGTGTCCATATGACAACCCTAAACGCGGGGTGTGGCGGTCTTTGTGACGTCGCGACGATCGCAGCCGGCCGCCTCGGCTACGGTGCCAACATGATCAAACTCACCGTGTCCTACGCCGCTGGCGACGACGTCACTTTTGACCACGACTATTACGCGGCCACACACGTACCGATGTGCAACGAGGCGTTCAATCCGGTGCGTACCGAAATCGAGCGCGGTGTGGACGGACCGGCTGTGGCGGCGGTGTCGTTCTACTTCGACTCGACCGAGGACATGCAGGCCGCCATGGCGTCAGAGCGCATGGGCGACATCATGGGCGACATCGTGAACTACACGAATGCCACGCCCTCGATGCAGATATCCAACGTCGTCGGCTGAACCAACTCGGCTGAACCAACGACATTGGCGGCTCACATCTCGAGGCCGCAGTTCCCCATAATCATCATCAACTCGCCGAACATGGCCATGCCGGTGGCGTCGTCGACCTCTTCACCGAGGAAACTCGCCACCATCACCTCGCGGACTGACTCACTCGCTGTGAACGCCTCGGACATGCAGGTGGCCTGATCGTCGGTCATGCTCTCGCTGATCTCCGGGTCGCCGAGCAAGAAGTCGGCGGAGGAGAAACATTCGCCGTCGAGAAGCGCATCTGCGAGGCCGTTTGCCTGGTCATCGTTAAGGTTCATGTCGGCGAGCATCTCGTCGTCGCTGAGATCCAACGCGTCGGCGGTGAGGCCAGCAGCAATCAGCTCCTCTGCGCCGATCGCGTTGACGAAACGGGTGGCGAAACACTCGGCCTCGGTGGCGTCGAGGCCCATCTCGGCATCGGTAGCGAACTCCACCGCCAGCGCGTCAATCAGTGGGGCCGCCAGCTCCGAGGATTCCGATGAGGAGCCCGAGGAGTCATCGTCGCCACCGCATGCGGCGAGTGTGAACGATGTAGCGGCAACCACCGCAAGGCTGATGATGGTGCGTGCACGTGTCATGGCGTCATCATGACACGCGCAGGTGCCCGTGGCCATTGATTTTCGCCGCGTGCACAGCGCTGTGCTCCACACGACGTGCCAGCCGTTGCCTCGGTTAGTGTCCGGCCATGGCATTCAAGCTCGGATACGCAGTTGGCTATTGGTCTTCGGGTCCGCCTGATGGCGCGCTGGAGGGCATTAAAGAAGCCGAACGACTCGGTTTCGACTCGGTGTGGTCCGCCGAGGCCTATGGTTCTGATGCTCTCACGCCCTTGGCATGGTGGGGTGCCGCCACCGAGCGTGTGCAACTGGGCACCGGCATCGTGCAGATGTCGGCTCGCACACCGGCAGCCACCGCGATGGCAGCGATCACCATGGATCACCTGTCGAACGGTCGGTTCATCCTCGGCCTCGGTGTGTCGGGTCCTCAGGTGGTGGAAGGCTGGTACGGCCAGTCATACCGACGCCCGCTCGAACGCACTCGTGAGTACATCGAGGTCGTGCGTCAGATCGTTGCGCGTGAGGCCCCAGTGACCTATCAGGGCAACCAGGTGCAGATGCCCTACGGCGGCGACGACGCGACCGGTCTCGGGAAGCCGCTGCGTTCCACAGTGCATCCGCTGCGCAACCACATTCCGATCTACCTCGGTGCGGAAGGCCCGAAGAACGTGTCGCTTGCCGCCGAGATCTGCGACGGATGGCTACCCCTGTTCTTCTCGCCAAAAGAAGACGCCTTCTACCGCGAGCGTCTCGCCGAGGGGTTCGCTGCCTCTGGTGAGGACAACAAGGCCGACCGTTTCGAAGTTGCCGCCCCAATGCTGGTCGTGCCGGGCGAGGACGCCGAGAAATGTGCCGACATGGTGCGGCCGATGCTCGCGCTCTACGCCGGGGGCATGGGTGCCCGAGGCGCGAACTTCCACTTCGATGTGTTTGCCCGCATGGGCTACGAAGATGTCGCACTCAAGGTGCAGGACCTGTACCTCGAGGGCAAGAAAGACGAAGCGGCTGCTGCAATCCCATTGAAGATGGTGGAAGACGTCGCGCTCGTCGGGCCGCCAGAAAAGATCCGCGACGAGATCCCTCGCTGGGAAGACACCTGCCTGACCACAGTGCTGCTCAGCGGACCGGCGAAGTTCCTTCCGATGCTCGCCGAACTCTTCTCCTGATCACGCCGCACCACTCACGGGCAGCCCAGCCCGTGGAGGGTGGCGCACTCACGACACAGCCATGCGGTGCCCTCCGGGGTGCTCCAACGCTGCGCCAGTGTTGACCCGCACGACATGCAGTCCGGATCATCGGCTGTGCTGTCGGACGCGCCGGTTGGGCCCACTGTGGCATTGAGGGCATTGCTCACCGGAGGTTGCTGCACGCCGTCGACCGTAGTGCGGCACCCACTGCGACGCGCGACGGATGGCAGACTCACCGCGTGGCCCAGCCCGTTCGTCGCCAACGATCGCTGCCGCAGTGGTGGCCCGGCGCCGACCCCATCACCGACATTTTGGGTGTGCTCACCATCTGCGTGTACGGGTCGTGGTACTACGGCTACGGGGTGATCATCGACGATGTCGGTGCCGAACTCGGCCTGAGCGCCGCTGCACTCGGTGCCGCATTCGGCATCGCCCAGATTCTCGTCGGTGTGTTGTCGACCGTGGCCGGTCGCCTGCTCGATCGTCGTGGCCCGCAAATTGTGCTGGGACTACTTGGCCCTCTTGGGGCCGTCACTCTCGGGTTCGCTGGTCGTGCCGGTGAGGGCTGGTTGTTCGTTGTGCTGTTCGCTGTGGGTGGCGGGGTGACCGGTGCCGCGGGTTTCTACCACCTGACCCAAGCGGTACTAGTGCGATTGTCGGCTGATGAACCACGCAGTGCCGCCACCAGTGACCCGGGCCTCACCCGCATCATTCGCCTCACCATCTGGGGTGCGCTTGCCTCGCCGATCGCGATTCCGGTGACCGAAGCGATTCGCGCCACAGCCGGGTGGCGTCTGGCGATCGAACTTCCTGCCGGTGCAGCAGCTGTTGCGTTCCTTGTGGCATCGCGGGTGATCCGCCGAGTGCCGCGTGGCAACCCGGCACCGGCAGTGCCCGTGGCGGACGTGGTGCGCCGCGCGGCCGCGGACCCGGTGCTGGTGCGCTTCGTCGTCGGCGCCTTCTTCGCGATGGCGGCAGTGTCGACGCTGCTGGTGTTCCAGGTGTCGATCATGCGCTGGGCGGGGTTGTCCGCTGCGGGTGCTGCCGGCTTCGCGGGTGCGCGCGGGCTGTTCCAATTGGCGGGTCGACTGCCGTTGCGACGCGCACTCGGGCGAGCCGGATCGTGGACGCTGCTCGGCGGTGCCCGCCTGATGGTGGCTGTTGCCTGTGTGGTGCTGTTGATCGCCGGGTCACCGGTTCCGGCAGCGGCATATGTGGTGATCGCCGGCGTCTCGATCGGAGCGTTGTCGGCCCTCGACGGCATTGTCGCCCGCGATGTGGTGCCCGCCAGCGAGATCGGCACGCTGATGGGAGTGATCTCGTTGGCCGCTGCGTGCGGCGCTGGCGTGGCGCCGGTGATGGCGGGCCGCCTCACCGATGCGACGGGCACGCCTGTCGCTTCGGCCGTCGTGGCCTCGGCGTGTGCGCTGATCTCGGTGATGATGCTGGCGGCCGCGCGGCGCCGTTGGACTCCGGCCAGCGAGCACGAGGCCGGTACCGTGCCGAGATGACCGGTTTCGACCTCGCCCAGACCGACCACCTGCTCACCACCACCCGTGCGGTGCGCAAACGACTCGACCTCGATCGTGATGTTCCACACGAGGTGATCCTCGACTGCATCCGTATCGCAACCCAGGGGCCAGCGGGCGGCAACGTCCAGAAGTGGCGGTGGCTCATCGTCGACGATCCCGACATGAAGATGGGTATCGCCGATCTGTACCGCCGGGCATATGCGCCCTACATCGCGGCGCAACGCAACGCCGTCGATGAAGTGGGGCGCACCGATGCCGGTGCGATCATGGCGTCGTCAGATCATCTCGCCCAGGTCCTCGACCGGGTGCCCGCCATGTTGATTCCCTGCGTCCTCGGCCGCCCCGACGTCACCGGCACTCAGGGTTCGTTGGCGGGCTGGTACGGCTCGGTGCTGCCCGCGGTGTGGAACTTCATGCTGGCTGCACGCAGTCGCGGCATCGGTACTGCGTGGACCACATTGCACCTTCAGTACGAAGCCGAAGCCGCCGAACTGCTGGGCATTCCCGACACCGTTACGCAGGTGGCGATGACCCCGATCGCGTACTACACGGGCGATGATTTCAAGCCGGGAACACGACGTCCAGCCGAGGAGATCACCTATCTCAACGGCTGGAAGCGTCAGTTCGCCTGAGAGCGCACCAGCCGACCGGGGCGTTCCCCGGTGTCGGTGTCGTCGATACGGGTGACGGTCCCCGCGCAGACGGTGGCCAGATACCCGACCACCGGTTGGATGAGACGAGTGCCGCCGGCGGGTAGGTCATCGTGGGCCACGGGTGCATCGGCGCGCACCCGGGCATGGTCGATCACGTTGACGTCGGCGCGCAGGCCCGGGCGGATTGCTCCGCGGTCGGAGAACCCATACAGCTCGGCGTTGCGCAGGGTTTGACGGTGCACCACGTGTTCCAGCGGCAACTGTTCGCCCCGATGGCGGTCACGGGTCCAAAAGCTCAGCTGGGTGGTGGGCATCGTTGCATCGCAGATCAATGTGACGTGGGCACCGGCGTCGCTGAGGCCGGTGACGGTGTCGGGATGCATCTGCATCTCACGCAGCACCTCCATGCGCGCATGCAGATCGGCGGTGCTCAACGAGGCGAATCGCCGCCCACCATCGGAGATCAAGAAGTCGTACATCGCATCGAGCACGTCGATGCCGGCGGCCTCGGCGATTGCGCCGAGGGTGCGCTCGCGTGGCGCCTCGAGATCGATGGGGTCATCGAGCGGGTACATCAGCGCGGCTGACCGTCGGAACATGCCGTAGACGTTTTCCATCGACCCGGGCGCCTCGGGGCGAACATCGCTGTCGGCCATGATCGCCGCCCGCAGCTCGGGTTGTGCCATCACGCGGGCGCGTTCGGCGAGGGGAAGATGCGCGATTGCCATATATGACGGTCGCCGCATGAAGGCGTGATAGCCGCCGAGCCCGGTGAGGAAACCAATGGGGCGCGACGCCACCTGCGGGAACAACTTCGCACCGTCGGCGTTTGCGGCTTCGGTCATCGTGAGAATCTCGCGCCACAGATCGGGTGGGAAGTCTGGGGACTGCACCAAGGTGAACGTCACCGGTCGACCCGATGCGCGCGACACCGCGGCCATCACTGCATGTTCGGCCTGTTGGGTGCTGTGTTCCCCACCGAGCGCGCGCAGTTCGCCCACTGTCGACGCGGGGATCATCTCGAACACGCCACGTCGCGCGTCGCGCATGGCTGCACCGATGGCCAGTAGTTCGTCCTCGGCGGCAAAGGTGCCCGGCACCGGAGTGCCCCACAACGAACGGTGACCCACTGTCCGCGATGTCGTGAACCCGACCGCGCCGGCTTCAAGGCCCTCACGCACTAGCCGCGACATCTCCGCCAGTTCCTCTGCTGTGGCGTCAACATCGTCACCCGCGCGGTCGCGCATCACATAGGCGCGCAGAGCTCCGTGGGGGATCTGCGCAGCGACGTCGAGACCGAACTGTCGGGTCGAGAGGTAATCCATGTATTCGCCGAAGCTTTCCCAACGACCCCACTCCATGCCCTCGTACAGCGCGGTTCCCGGGATGTCTTCGACACCTTCCATCAGCTCGATCAGTTCACGCTCGGAGCCGGGACGCACGGGGGCGAACCCCACACCACAGTTCCCCATTACCGCGGTGGTGACCCCGTTCGAGAACGACGGGTCGATCGTGTCGTCCCACGACACCTGACCGTCGTAATGGGTGTGGATGTCGACCCATCCGGGTGTGACGAGGGCACCGTCGGCATCGATGGTGCGCCGTGCTGTGCCCGACACCGCGCCGACCTCGACGATCACGCCATCACGGATGGCGACATCGCCGGTGGTTGCTGGCGCGCCGGTGCCGTCGACGATGGTGCCGCCGGTGATGATGACGTCGTACACGATGACCTCCTCGGGCTGGTGATTCCACCAGCGTCGACGCTGAAACTACTTGTGGAAGTCGACCGCAGTCGTGCCGGACATCGTGAGCATCGTCGTCGCCGATTCAGGTGTGTCGGCTCGTCATGCCGCCGTCAACGGCCAACACGACACCGTTCATGTAACGGCTGGCCGGCAACACGAGGTTCAACATGCCGTGGGCGATTTCCTCAGGAATTCCGTAGCGGCCGATCGGCACCCGCCGGCGCGCGAAGATCTCTTTGTGCTCACCGGGAATGTCAGCGGTCATGCCGGTGTCGATCGGGCCGGGACAGACAGCGTTGGCTGTGATGCCGCGACGACCCAACTCCACCGCGAGAGCACGCACCAGGCCGATCACCCCGGTCTTCGATGCGTTGTAGGCGGGGATATGCCCTGTGGCGCCGAGACCTTCGGTGGACGCGGTGCACACAATTCGGGCCGCATCGGATCGTTCCAGGTGGGGAATTGCTGCCCGCGCCAAGCGTGCATATGCGGTGAGATTCACGGCCATCGTCGTGTCCCACGCCTCATCGAAGGCGTCGACATCGGCATCGAAGTCGACCCGCAGCGAGACGCCTGCGTTGTTGATCACGATGTCCAATGCTCCGAAGTGAGCCACCACCGCGTCGGGCAATGCATCGACGGCTGCTTTCGATGACATGTCAACCACCCAACCGTGTGCGGCGTCGGGCCCGTGCACCGCGGTGATCTCCGCCACCACCGCATCAACACGATCGGCCACGACATCGACAACAGCAACGCGCGCGCCCTCGTCGGCGAACAGGTGGGCGGTGGCGCGACCAATGCCGCTGCCGGCTCCGGTGACGATGGCGATACGACCGGCGATTGACCGATCGAGGGTGGACAGACGGCCGTTGCTCATACGCCGACGCTACGCAGCCGAGTGCCGCCCGAGCGATCCGGCGTGTCGATGACGACATGGTGGGAACGATGCGCATGGTGGGAACAATGCGCGAGATCGCGCGGTTCGCTGGTGTGTGGACCCCTCACTGCCCGATGGCGCACCCACCGACGGCCCAGTCGCCGATGTGCTGGCCCGTAACCAAGAGTTCTACGACGCTCACGAAGCCCGCGATCTCGAGCGAATGGCGGCAGTGTGGGAAGTGTCGGACCGCGTGGTCTGCATCCATCCGGGATGGCCGATCATGCGCACCTACGCCCACGTGATCGAATCATGGCGACGCATCCTCGGCGGCCCGGGTCGGCTGCAGTTCATCTTGTCGAACGTCGCGGTGGCGATCGACGGCGACATCGCATGGGTGACCCTTGAGGAGAACCTGTTGGGCGGGCCCGTGCCGGTCGTCGTTGCAGCCACCAACATGTTCGCTCGCATCGACGGTGCGTGGCAGTTGGTGGTGCATCACGGCTCACCGGTGGGTCACTGAGTCTCCCGCGACCGGTGCGCGTGGTTCAGATTCCGACCGCGGCGCTTACCTCACCCCACAGTCGACGCCGACGATCGGCGGT
>RFST01000077.1 GCA_009923855.1 Actinomycetota bacterium | reverse complement strand
TCCGCTCGCAGACGGTGCACATCAGAGCGTGCCTCTGTGCCGGTAATCCATTGCGATGTTCCGTCGGCGGCGGCCGTCCGCCCGTCGAGCGTTGTGGCCATCTTCGCAACGACATAGGGGCGTCCAGTGCGGCGATGGTGAAGATACGCAGCGAGATCGTCACTCACGCCGGCTGCGTCGACACCGGTAACGACCTCAATGCCAGCCGAGCGCAGCGCGTCGATACCCGCGCCGTTCACTCGGGGATCAGGATCGGTGACGGCGATCACCACGCGGGCAATTCCAGCGGCGATGACGGCGTCGGTGCACGGTGGCGTACGGCCGTGATGGCTGCATGGTTCCAATGTGACGACCAGCGTTGCGCCCCGGGCTGCCTGTCCGGCGTTGGTGAGTGCGGTCACCTCAGCATGTGGACCGCCCGGCTCGGCGGTGGCCCCGGCGCCCAGCACGTCGCCGTGTTCGTCGATCACCACCGCTCCGACGCCTGGGTTCGGTCGGGCCAGGATTCGGGCGTCGCGTCCGAGCAGTCGTGCCACACGCATGGCATCGAGCACGCCGGTATCGGCATCGGTCGGAGCAGCATCAGATTGGCCGCTTGCAAAGGTGCTGCGTGGGAGGTCGGTGGGTGGCATGGTGGTGTGAACACGCCACGGGGCAGGGTAACGGAAGGTCCCGTCGAGACTGCTCCCATCCGGACTGTGACCGTCGGCCCCGGAATTCCACCGGATCGGCCCCTGCGGCCGAAGCCATAGGAGTTCGTGGGCTGTTACCACCGGTCGGGAATTCCACCCGAGCCCCGCAGTCGTATTGTCAGTTGTGGCGGCTTATGCCGCATCGCCAAGGGTAGCGGTCACCTGCATGTCTGGCGCGCCGAGCATGGTGTGCGTGCGATCCGGCGTCCTGCTAGTTTGGCGCGCGTCGTGAAGCGGGTCCTGTGAGGCTCGCACGGCGAGGAGACAACATGACGAGGCACAAACAGGTTCTCGGACCTGACGATGTGCGCCGGGCTGTGACCCGTATGGCGCACGAGATCATTGAGCGCAACCGCGGCCTTGTCGATGTGGTCCTCGTCGGTCTGCAGAGCGGCGGCGTATGGCTCGCAGAGCAGTTGGCATCTGAGATCGCGCGCATTGAACGTCCCGTACCCGTCGGTGCGGTGGACGTATCGATGCATCGCGACGACATCGGCTTGCGGCCGGTGACCCCGGGTGCAATCACTGACCTTCCCGTCGACGTCACCGGCGCCTGCGTCGTGTTGGTTGACGACGTCTTGTTCACGGGTCGCACGGTGAAAGCGGCGCTCGACACCGTTACCGACTACGGCCGACCGCGGTCTGTGCAGCTCGCTGTGCTCGTCGATCGCGGGCATCGAGAATTGCCGATACGTCCCGACTTCATCGGCAAGAACCTTCCGACATCGACGGATGAGACCGTGGAGGTCAGCGCCGATGGTGTGGTCATTGCCGAGGGGGATGGCGAATGAGCACGGCTCGTCGACATCTGCGCTCCATCGATGAGGTGGGTCGTGAGCGCGTCCTCAAACTGTTGAACCTCACCAGTCACATGCACGAGATCAATCAACGACCGGTTCCCAAGGTTCCCGCCCTTCGTGGCCGTGTCGTGTGCAATTTGTTCCTCGAGGACTCGACGCGTACACGACTCAGTTTTGACACCGCGGCCAAACGCCTCGGCGCCGACACGGTCGCCTTCACCGGTTCGGGATCCAGCCTCAGCAAAGGTGAGAGTCTGCGTGACACGGTGGAGACCCTCGCAGCGATGCGTCTCGATGCCATTGTGGTGCGTCATCGCTCGGTGGGCGCGCCGTGGCAGATCGCCCAATGGTGCGAGGCGGCGATCATCAACGCTGGCGATGGGCGCCATGCACATCCCACTCAGGCGCTGCTCGACGCGTACACGATCGGGCAGCGAACCGGTCGCGGTGCCGACCTTTCGGGTCTTCGTATTGCCATCGTTGGCGACATCGTCAACTCGCGGGTCGCGCGCAGCACCACGTCGGTCGCAACAATGCTCGGGGCGGAGGTGACCCACGTCGGCCCGTCCACTCTGCTCGATCCTCGGCTGGATGTGCAGCGGTGCAGCGACCTTGATCAGATCATCGGCGATGTGGATGTGTTGTACATGCTGCGGATGCAGAACGAGCGCATGGATGCGGCGCTGGTGCCGCTCGGTGGTGAGTACACGCGGCGGTTTGGGTTGACGCCGGAGCGGGCCTCCAACATGCGTGCCGATGCGCTGCTCATGCATCCGGGACCGATCAACCACGGCACAGAGATGACCGTTGATCCGTCGACTCTGCCGCAGAGCGCGATCACGGACCAGGTGAGCTACGGGGTCGCCGTGCGGATGGCCGTGCTCTTCGACCTGTTGGGCATCGGAGAGATGGAGGAGGAGTCATGAGCAATCCTGGATGCGCAGCCGTGGTAGAGGACATCGTCATCACGGGGGGAACGCTCGTTGATCAATCTGGTTCCCGACGTGGTGACGTTCGTATCCGCGATGGGTACATCGTCGAGGTCGGCGAGTCGTTGGCGGTCGGTGACGAACGGGTGATCGAGGCGGCAGGGCTTCTCGTCACGCCCGGTTTTGTCGATCTGCACACCCATCTTCGTGAACCCGGCATGCCCGAGGCCGAGACCATCGAGAGCGGATCTCGGGCTGCGGCTCTCGGTGGGTATACCGCGGTGGTGGCCATGCCGAATACCGACCCCACTCAAGACAGCGTGGAGGTCGTGGAATGGGTTGCGGCGCGAGGACGTGCTGCTGGTTGGTGCGATGTGCGCCCCTCCGGGTCGATCACGATCGGGCGCGCTGGACGCGAACTCACCCCGATGGCCGATCTCGCCGCAGTGGGGGTGCGGTTGTTCACCGACGATGGCTCGGGGGTTCAAGACGATGCGGTGATGCGCCGAGCGTTGGAGTACGCCGGTGACCTCGATGTTCGTTTGGCACAGCATTGCGAGGTCGCCACCTTGACCCGTGGCGCTGTGATGCACGAGGGCCATTGCTGCTCCACGTTGGGTTTGCCGGGTTGGCCGGCGCTTGCCGAGGAGCTGATGGTGCACCGCGATATCGAACTGGTGCGACTTACGGGCTCGAGCGTTCATCTCTTGCATCTCTCCACCGCACGCAGCGTCGAACTGGTGCGCGCAGCCAAGGCCGATGGTCTCGCGGTGACCGCCGAGGCCACGCCGCATCACATCAGCCTCACCGATGAGCGTCTCCGTGGCTTCGATGCTGTCTTCAAGGTGAATCCGCCGTTGCGCACGATGGCCGACATCGAGGCTGTCCGCGGCGGGCTCATTGACGGCACCATCGATGCCATCGCGACCGATCACGCGCCGCACCCCCGACATCACAAGGAACGGCCACTCGAGGAGGCACCCCCGGGAATGCTCGGGCTGGAGACCGCCTTGGGTGTGGCCCGTGCAAGTCTGGATTGCAGTTGGGAGCATCTCATCGGGGCGTTGTCGTGGAGGCCAGCAGCGATCGCAGGTGTCGCCGATCGTCACGGCCGACCCTTTATCGCCGGGGAACCAGCCAACATCTGCGTGCTCGACCCTGAGGCGCAGTGGCGTGTCGATCCGACAGGGCTTGCCTCGCGCAGCAACAACACCCCTTTTGTTGACGTTGATCTGACCGGGCGTGTGCGGCACACCGTGCACGACGGCCGAGTTGTAGTCGCTGATGGATCGGCGGTCATTCGGTGAGGGGACAGAGTGCCAGCCACACGATCGATAGGAGGATGACGTCATGAGTGGAACGATCAGGCCGGGGCATCTTGTGCTTACCGACGGCAGCGTCTTTGAGGGCGAGATCATCGGAGCGGATGTGCCTGTCTCGAGTGGTGAGGTGGTGTTCAACACCGCGCTGTCGGGCTACCAGGAGGTACTCACCGACCCGAGCTATGCCGGCCAGATCGTGACGTTCACGTATCCGCATATCGGGAACTACGGCGTCAACGATGCCGATGCCGAGTCGCGGTCGATGTTCGCCTCTGGAGTGATCGTGCGCGACCTCGCTCGACGAGCCAGCAACTACCGCAGCCAGGGGCACCTCGCTGATCTCCTCGCTGGTGAGGGGCGGGCAGGCATCGCCGGGGTCGACACTCGCCGCCTCACGCGAATTCTTCGCGAGCAGGGTTCGCTGAACGGCGCCTTCGGAACGGCCGACATCGATGAACTGGCGGCGGCGGCGGCCGCTGAACCTGGCACCGGTGGCGTCGACCTCGTCGCCCGGGTGACCTGCGATTCGCCGTATACGTTCGGCGAGGGTCCGCGCCGCGTGGTGGCGTACGACTTCGGCATCAAGACCACGATCTTGCGTTCGCTGGCGCGCCATGCGACGGTCGAGGTGGTGCCGGCTCATACCACCGCGGCCGAGGTCCTCGCCCGTCAGCCCGATGGTGTGTTTCTATCGAACGGCCCCGGAGATCCCGCCGTGCTCGATCCGATCGTGGAGCAGGTGGCGGGCCTGGTCGGTCAGGTGCCGATGTTCGGTATCTGCCTTGGCCACCAGTTGCTCGCCCGTGCCATTGGTGCCGACACCGTCAAGTTGCCCTTCGGGCATCACGGCGGCAACCATCCGGTGAAGGATCTGACCACGGGGCGGATTGAGATCACCAGTCAAAACCACAACTTCGCGGTGGATGCCGATTCATTCGGGGGTCTCGCTCGCACGGTGCAGATGACCCACATCAACTTGAACGACGGTGTGTGCGAAGGCCTCGAGGTGGTGGGGGAGCGCTGTTTCTCCGTGCAGCATCATCCTGAGGCAGGCCCGGGCCCGCATGACAGCGCGTATCTGTTCGATCGTTTTGCCGAACTCATCGACACCGCAGGAGGTCAGTGATGCCACGTCGTGACGACATCTCGTCGATCCTCATCATCGGGTCGGGGCCGATCGTTATCGGTCAGGCCTGCGAGTTCGATTATTCGGGCACCCAGGCCTGTCGCGTTCTGCGCGAGGAGGGCTACCGGGTGATCCTCGCCAACTCGAACCCGGCGACGATTATGACCGACCCGGATTTCGCCGATGCGACCTACATCGAACCGCTGACCTGGGAGGTACTCGCATCAATCATCGAGCGTGAACAACCCGATGCGGTGTTGCCCACACTCGGTGGCCAGACCGGCCTCAACCTGGCGATGGAACTCTTCGAGCGGGGTCTGATCGGCGCGCCGGGTACCCCCGAGATGATCGGGGCGAATGCCGAGGCGATTGCAACCGCTGAGGACCGTCACCAATTCAAAGAGGCCATGTTGGGCATCGGGCTCGATGTACCCAGGTCGGGTATCGCGCACAACATGGACGATGCGCGCCGTGTGGTCGAGGAGATTGGTTTGCCGGTCATTATCCGCCCGGCGTACATCCTTGGCGGTCGTGGCACCGGTATCGCCGCCACAGCTGAGGAGTTCGAACGTGTGGCCGCGAACGGCATCTCCGCCAGTCCCATTTCGGAGATCTTGATCGAGGAGTCGATCGCGGGATGGAAGGAGTACGAACTCGAGGTGATGCGCGACCGCGCGGACAATGTCGTGATCATCTGCTCCATCGAGAATGTCGACCCGATGGGAGTGCACACCGGTGACTCCATCACCGTGGCGCCGCAGCAGACACTCACCGATGTCGAGTACCAAGAGATGCGTGATGCCGCCATCGCGTGTATCCGGCGTGTTGGTGTTGAAACGGGCGGATCGAACGTGCAGTTCGCTGTTGACCCGTCGACCGGCCGTCAAGTGGTTATCGAGATGAACCCCCGGGTGTCGCGCTCCTCGGCGCTCGCCTCAAAGGCCACGGGATTCCCCATTGCCAAGATTGCGGCCCGACTCGCCGTTGGGTACACCCTCGACGAGATTCCCAACGACATCACCCAAGCCACACCCGCCAGTTTTGAGCCCGTGATCGACTATGTGGTCACCAAGATTCCGCGCTGGGCATTCGAAAAACTTCCCGGAACATCGGGCGTGCTCGGCACCCAGATGCAATCGGTCGGCGAGGTCATGGCGATCGGGCGCACCTTCCCGGAGAGCCTGCAGAAGGCGATGCGGTCACTAGAGCAGGGGCGTCTCGGACTGCTCGGTGATCACGGCAGTGACCTGTATGAGCAGATCCCACTCGACGAACTTGAACGTCGAGCATCCACCGCCACGCCCGATCGCATCGGCCAGGTGGGCGAACTTCTGCGACGGCGTGTCGATGTGGACCGGGTGCACGAGATCACACGGATCGATCCGTGGTTCTGCGATCAGATGGCCATCATCGCCGATGAGTACCACCACCTCATCGCGCACGGCATGGACCAGATGACCAGCCGCGATTGGCGTCGGGCAAAGCGCTTGGGGTTCGGTGACGCGCAGATGGCGCACATGTGGGGCACCACCGAATCATTGGTCCGCGCAGCGCGTCTGCTCGCCGGGGTGCGGCCGACCTACAAGACGGTGGATACCTGTGCAGCCGAGTTCGCCGCGAACACCCCGTACCACTATTCGACTTGGGAGGACGAGGACGAGATCGCTCCAAGCGATCGCGAGAAGGTCCTCATTCTTGGATCAGGTCCGAACCGGATCGGTCAGGGTATTGAGTTCGATTACTGCTGTGTTCACGCCTCGTTCGCGCTCGCGGATGCCGGTTACGAGACCATCATGTTGAACTGCAACCCCGAGACGGTGTCCACGGACTACGACACCAGTGACCGGTTGTATTTCGAACCGCTCACCATCGAAGACGTGATGAACGTGATCGATGCGGAGTCACCGATGCGCGTTGTCGTGTCACTCGGCGGGCAGACCCCGTTGAAACTCGCGGGCGATCTGCCCCCAGAGCTGGTGGCGGGAACTTCGGCCGCCTCGATCGATGCCGCCGAAGACCGTGAACTGTGGAACCGCATGTGTGACGAGTTGCAGATCCCGCAACCCCCGGGTGGTACAGCACATGACCTCGAATCGGCGCGGGCTATCTGCGCCGACGTCGGCTATCCGGTACTGGTACGCCCGAGTTATGTGCTGGGTGGCCGGGCGATGCAGATCGTGCATGATGACGATCATCTGGCTCGGGCGATGGCTGAACTGGCTGGCGATGGTGCGCTCGGCCGTGAGGGTGGGCTCTCCGCTGAACGACCGGTGCTGATCGACCGGTTCCTCGCCTCGGCCATCGAGGTCGACGTCGATGCCATCAGGGATCACACCGGAGAGGTACTCATCGGTGGGGTGATGGAACACGTCGAAGAAGCCGGTGTGCACAGCGGCGATTCGGCCTGTGCGATACCCCCGCAGACCCTGCCTGACTGGGTCGTGGAGGTGATCCGTTCCTACACCGCCGCAATCGCCGCACGGCTCGATGTGCGCGGACTGATCAATGTGCAGTTCGCGGTGGTGGGCACCACGGTGTACGTCATCGAGGCCAACCCTCGTGCATCGCGAACGGTGCCGTTTGTCGCCAAGGCGACCGGGGTGCCGCTAGTCAAAGTGGCGGCACGGGTCATGCTCGGGGCGACGTTGGACGAGTTGCGTAACGAGGGCCTGCTTGGCGAGCCGGTTGAAGGGCATGTGGCGGTGAAAGAAGCGGTGCTGCCGTTCAACCGCTTTCCCGAGGTCGACCCTGCGCTCGGGCCTGAGATGCGCTCCACGGGCGAGGTCATGGGCATTGATCGCACCTTCGGGCGAGCCTTCTTCAAGGCCGAACTTGCCGCTGGAATGTTGTTGCCGTCGACGGGCACCGTGTTCTTGTCGCTCAACGATCATGACAAGCCCGCCGGCATCGTGGTCGCCCGGCGCATGGTGGAGCGTGGCCTTCGTATCGTCGCTACCGAGGGAACTGCTGACCACCTGCGGCGCTACGGCGTGCCGGTGGAGCAAGTGCTGTCCAAGGTCACCGATGACGACACAGGACCGAACGCGGTCGACCTGATCGCCGCCGGGGGTATCGACTTCGTCGTCAACACGCCGCGTGGCTCATCGGGGCGCAGTGATGGCGAGCAGATCCGGACCACGGCGACAGCACACGGCGTTGGCTGTGTCACCACGGTGGCAGCCGCACTTGCCGCAGTGCAGGGGCTCGCCGAGACCGCTGGCCAACCCCTCGATGTGATGACGCTGCAGGAGTACCACGGACGTGCCACGGTCTGATTCACCAGTCGTTCAGTGCGATGTGCACGTCGGTGATGTGTATCTGCGGTCGCCGATGATGACGGCATCGGGCACGGCGGGATACGGCGCGGAACTGCTCGGCCATTTCGATGT
>RFST01000076.1 GCA_009923855.1 Actinomycetota bacterium | reverse complement strand
AGCACCATGGAACCCATGGAGTTCCCCGCCGACGAAGTCACCATCTACGGACGCGTCGTCACGGTGATGCGACGCCTCTGACCGCCGGTCGCACCATCAGCCGCGACGCTGGTGCGGATCGGGTGGGCCCCATATGTGCGCGGTTGCCGCTACACGTTCGCGGCGCATCGCCCACACCCATGCGAGTAGCCCCAATGAGGCCACCACGATGCCCGATGTGGTCGCAATTGAGCGTCGCAGCACGGCATCGGTTCCACCATCGGCATACACCACCGCCACCGCGTGCCCCACGACGCCATCCGCCGAGGTCACCGTCACCACATACGTGCCATCGGCGGGCACCACAAACCGGCTGACAAGTCGTCGCCCCAGCGGGTCCTCGCCCAGGGCCGATACCACCGTGGTCACTGCCACGCCGTCGGCTGTCGCCACCTGCACATCCACCGACTGGGTCACTCGTTGGCCAGCAGGGACCCCCGGACATCGGCCCAACGATGCGACCACCGCCCCGGCCGACTCGGCTACCACGGTGTAGTCGACACCGCGCTGCAGCACAACCTGCGACGAACATCCAGCGACCAAGGGCACTCCGGCTTCGGCAGCAGTGCGTTGTACACCCTCGGCCATTCGCCCGCCGGCCAAACCGATGACCGCGCCCGCTACCGCGAGAACCACCGCGATGGCGCGTAACGATCGCGTCATCGACGCCCCACTCCGAGCCGACCGGCCATCTCGGCGATCTGGTCATCGGAGCGGACCACCGCCACCCGCACGTATCCGGCTCCGTCGGCGCCATAGAAATCGCCGGGGCTCACCAACGTGCCCGCCGCACGCATCAACCGTTCGGCGAAGTCCCATGCATCACCGACGGGGAACCACAGATAAAAGCCACCATCGGGCAGGGCGATGTCGTTCCCCGACCACGCCGATAACGCCGCTGCAGCAGCCTGCAGCCGCCGCTGATAGCGGTCGCGTTGCAGCGCAACATGCGCGTCGTCGTTCAAGGCCGCGACGCCGGCAGCCTGAGCCGGGCCGGGAACCATCATGCCGACGTGCTTGCGCACCTCGGCCAAGAACTGCACAAGGTCAGGGTCACCGGCATAGAAGCCGACCCGGGCCCCAGCCAGATTCGACCGCTTCGAGAGCGAATGCACCGCCACCACCCCATCGGCACCGTGTTCAAGAATGGTGCGCGGACGATCCGACCACGTGAATTCGGCATAGCACTCATCGGAGAACACCGGCACTCCATGGGTCCGACCCCATGATGCTGCCGCCTTGAGGTCCTCAAGTGCACCTGTGGGGTTCGAGGGCGAGTTCACCCACAGCAGTAATGCCGACGCAACATCGTCAGGGTCAATCGCGGCGAAGTCCATGGTGCCGTCAGGCGCTGCGGGCACCGGCACCGCACGGCAGCGAGCGAGCTCAGCACCCATTGCATAGGTCGGATATGACACGGCCGGGTACAGCACCACATCTCTTTCCGGTGCGCGAAGGCGCATCCACTGCGGCAAGGTGCCGACAAATTCCTTTGTGCCGATACAAGTCGCAATATGCGCTGACACGACCTCAATGCCGAATCGACGTCCCATCCACTGCGATGCCGCATCACGCAGGCCAGCCGTGCCGATACTCGGCGGATAGCCGCGCTCGGCACCCGAGGACCCAAAGGCTGCGATGACCTCGGCTGGGGGTGGGTCGAACGGTGTCCCGATCGACAAGTCGATCACGTCGCCGACACCGTCGGCCAGGGGACGCAGACGGTCGAGACGGTCGTAGGGATAGGGCGGCGGAACGAACGGTTCAGGCATCGATATCACCTCGTGGTTGGTCAACATCGTGGTCGTCGGTATCGCTCAGGATCGCCCCCAGAACATCGGGGTCGACCACCACATCTCGCAGACGCCCGAGCGAGGCGGCATCGAGGCGCGCCAGGATCCGCATCCCACCCTCGGTCGCCTCTGAACTCACCACCTGGCCCTCTCGATGAACGGCCGCCAGTGTCGCACCGTCATCGAATGGCACCAGCAGCTCCACCGGGGCTGCAGCCGTACGCAGCCGATCTCCGAGAACGTCGAGTAGGTCGTCCACCCCGTCGCCAGTCACGGCCGACGCCGCGACCGACCCCGGATGCTCGGCGACCAAGCGACGGGCAGCATCGGGGGCCAGGTCGCTCTTGTTGAACACGATCGATTCGCCGAGATGCGATGCGCCGATTTCTGCCAGCACCTCACGCACCGCAGCGATCTGACCCTCTGGGTCGACATCGGCAGCATCGACGACATGAATGAGGTGATCAGCATTTGCCGCCACTTCGAGGGTCCCCTTGAACGCCTCGATGAGTCCGTGCGGCAGACGACGCACGAACCCCACGGTGTCGGTCAACAGCACCGGTTCACCGCCCGGTAGCGCAAGGCGACGCGTGGTCGGGTCGAGGGTCGCAAACAACCGATCCTGGGCGAGCACGCCCGCATCGGTAAGTCGATTCAGCAAAGTCGACTTGCCGGCATTCGTGTACCCGACAATGGCCACCTCGGCGAGCCCGCTGCGCGACCTGCTGCGCCGTTGCAGCTGGCGGGTGGACGACAACTGTCGCAACTCGGCCTCGAGCGCTGCGATGCGCCGGTTGATGCGGCGCCGATCGACCTCGATACGGGTTTCGCCGCCGCCGAGACGCGACCCGATACCGCCGCGCTGCTGCGACATCTTGGCTCCTGCACCCC
The DNA here is from genome assembly GCA_009923855.1 of Actinomycetota bacterium. Taxonomy (GTDB): domain Bacteria; phylum Actinomycetota; class Acidimicrobiia; order Acidimicrobiales; family Ilumatobacteraceae; genus Casp-actino5. Next base: position 5,585 of record RFST01000076.1, on the reverse strand, counting down.
TCCGCAAGCGCGGCAGCCGATACCGCAGCAGAGCAAGTTCCACCTGTGCGCGACCTTCGGGGGTGCGCGCGTTCTGGGCGAAGATGTCGAGGATCACCGCTGTGCGATCGATCGCTGTTCGTCCCAGCAATTTCTCAAGTTTGAACTGCTGTGCTGGTTGCAGTTCATTATCGAACACCACCGTGTCGGCATCGACCGCAAGGCAGAGCTGATGCAACTCCTCGGCCTTGCCCTTGCCGATGAACCATGTGTGATCGGGGCGATCGCGGCGCTGCACCAGCCGTGCCACAACATCCGCGCCGGCGGTATCGACCAGCAGATCGAGTTCGTCGAGTGACGCATCGGTGTCTTCCTCGGTGCTTCCCGGGAACGTCACCCCCACCAGCACGATCTTTTCGCGGATCGTGCGATCGATCAGCGTGGCGCCCAGCGCCTCGCGATACGGATCGGTCACTGCTCGACCCAGATATCGGCGATCACGACCGACGGACCTTCGAGAACCGCGGTGCGCGATGCCCGGTCGACGAACACCCGCACCGAGCCACCGGCCATATGTACGCCAACGGCTCCATCGGCATCGGGGGCGACCAAACCCCACTCCAACGCCGCCACTGCCGTGGCGCATGCGCCCGTTCCGCACGCTTCGGTCACGCCCACACCACGCTCATGCACCCGCATGGTGACGTCATGCGGACCCGGTCCGGGTGCGACAACCTCAAGATTCACATCTGGCACCATCGCTCCGAGAGTGCCCAGATCGACGGCGTGCACATCATCGACGCCCACGACCGCATGCGGATTGCCCAGCGACAGGTGCGCCACCGGCCGATCGGGATTCACCCCTATCGCCGACCATCCCGATGGCTCGGTGCCCGACCCGACCGCCCCCATCGATACCGACGACGTCATCTCAGCTTCCGCACGATGAACAACCGTCACCGTCCGCCGGCCTGCGTCGGTGTCGATCTCGACGCGGTCTGCGGTCACGACCTCAGCGGTGATGAGGGCATGAACGAAACAGCGAATGCCATTGCCGCTCATCTCGGCACGGGAACCATCGGCGTTGTACAGGGTCATGGTGAGTGCAGCACCAGGTGGCGCCGACGCGACCAACAGACCATCTGCACCAATGCCGCGTCGACGACCACACCAGTCGCGCGCACGTTCGGACCACACACCATCGGCGACAGAGCCCGGCACAATCACCTCGTCCAGAGGTTCGGCCAGCACCAAGAAGTCGTTGCCGAGCCCGTGCGCTTTTACCAGCCGCAGCGCGCTCACCAGGCGGCCCTCAACACCGGCAGCACCTCGGCCACTGGGTCATCGTGCACATCCACCCAGCGTATGCGCGGGTCGCGTCGGAACCAGCGCTCCTGGCGCACCGCGAAGCGACGGGTGTTCGCCACGATGGCGTGCACGGCCTCGTCGAGCGAGCAGCCCCCGCAGAGGTGATCGAAGAGTTCGGCATAGCCAAGTGCCGCAGATGCGGTGCGCGACGGTCCCCGCTCAAGCACCGAGGTGGCCTCGTCGAGCAGGCCCTCGTCGAACATGGCATGCACACGGGCTTCGATGCGTTGCGCAAGAACGTCACGTTCCCATCGCAGACCAACCTGCACCACCTCGGTGGGCGGGTATTGGTCGAGGCCCTGACCGAAAGAGGAAAAACGACGCCCCGATCCCTCCCCCACCTCGAGGGCGCGCACGATGCGCCGCCCGTTCGCAGGGTCGATGCGCTCAGCCGCATCAGGATCGACATCGCGCAGACGCTCGTACAGCACTGCCGCTCCGACGCTCGCCAACTCAGATTCGAGCCGCTCACGGATTGTTGGCCACGATCCCGCGAGTTCCAAACCGTCGACCGCGGCACGGTGGTACAAGCCCGTTCCCCCCACCAGCACAGCGCGGCGCCCAGCCGCGCACACCGCCTCGAGGGCCGCGCCGAGGAACTCTTGAAACATCGCCACCGTGAACTCGGTGTCAACATCGACAATGTCGATCAGATGATGGGGCACCGCTGCCCGTTCGGCCGCCGTTGGCGTCGCCGTACCAATGTCCATTCCGCGATACACCTGCATCGAATCCACCGACACGATGTCGATATCGCCCGCCTCGACGGCAAGAGCATGAGCGACGGCGGATTTCCCCGAGGCGGTGGGACCCACCACGGCCAATCGGGGTGGGTTCACAACGAGGTGACCGGGATCCTGGTGCGGTGGGTGGCCTCGGCGACCAGATCAACGAAGCTGCCCTCGAGGTGATGCGGTGCGCCACGGTCGATGTGCACCATCGCGTAGGAGCCGGGGCGCAGCGCGCGCGGTGGCACGAAGTGCACCAGGCGGTTCTGACGGGTACGGCCCGATAGCACCGACGGGTCTTTCTTCGACGGCCCTTCCACCACCACTTCTTCCACACGGCCTTCGCGCGCCCGGTTGTGCGCGAGAGCGGACCGCTCCACCACCTGACGCAGACGGGCGAAACGGTCGCGGCACACATCTGGATCGACCGCCATGTCACCCATGTCGGCAGCCTCTGTACCTGGACGCGGCGAGAAGATGAAGGTGTATGCGTAATCGAATTCCGCAGCCGCAGTGACGTCCAGAGTGCGTTCGAAGTCATCGTCGGTCTCGCCGGGAAAGCCCACGATGATGTCTGTTGACACGGCGAGATCGCCGATGCGCGCCCGCGCCTCTGCCAGACGCTGTAAGTAGCGTTCGGCGGTGTAGCCACGATGCATCGCGGCGAGGACACGATCACTTCCGGCCTGTAATGGATAGTGGAGGTGTTCGCAGACGCTCGCCGTGTCGGCCATGGCCGCGAACGTCTCGGGTCGCATGTCTTTGGGGTGGGGCGATGTAAACCGCACCCGGCGGATCCCGTCCACCTGACCGACTGCGCCCAACAGGTCGGCAAACAACGGACGGATCCGGGCCTCGGCATCACCGTCGCGCCGCGCCGCCAATTGCAGGTCGCGTCCGTAGGAATTCACGTTCTGGCCGAGAAGGGTGACCTCGCTGACACCGTCGGCCGCGAAACGCTCCACCTCAGCCACGACGTCATCGAAGGGCCGGCTGATCTCCGCGCCGCGAACCGATGGGACGATGCAGAACGCGCAGTTGTTGTCACACCCGATCTGGATGGTCACCCATGCAGCCCACGACACCTCGCGACGCACCGGCAACGCCGAAGGGAAGAGCGCATGTTCATCAACCACCGCTTCGTCGAGAATCTCGGTAATCGGGCCCCGGGTGCGCGCGTGCGTCATCAACTCTGCGGTGCGGTGAACATTGTGCGTGCCGAGTACCACGTCCACGTAGGGTGCGCGCTGCTGGATTGCGCCGCGGTCCTTCTGCGAGAGGCACCCGGCAACCACGATCTGGCGGCCGTCGCGCTCTTCCTTCCACGGCTTGAGGTGACCCAAATTGCCGTACAACTTGTTGTCGGCATTCTCCCGGATGCAGCAGGTGTTCAGCACCACCACATCGGCATCGGACTCATCGTCGACCTCGACGTACCCCTCGGCGTCAAGCAGCCCGGCAATCCGCTCAGAATCATGCTCGTTCATCTGACACCCATAGGTGCGCACGACATAGCGACCGGCCATGGGCCACAGGCTAACTGCCTCGCTGCCACCCACAGTCGGGCACTGCAACCTGCAGGCCCTGAGACGGCATCACCGCCGTTCGATCGGGTTGGCGCATCGACCGTTCCGCCGCGACACTGACGCCGTGACCTCACACGACGACCACTTCGACCTGATCATCATCGGATCCGGATCGGGCAACGGCATCCCCCCATTCCTTGACGACCGGCGTATTGCCATGGTCGAACGTGACGTTTTCGGCGGGACCTGTTTGAACCGCGGATGTATCCCATCGAAGATGTTCGTGCTGCCGGCTGACCGGGTGGTTGAGGCCGCCGAAGCCGCCGACATCGGGGTGGAAATCGACGTGCGCTCTGTCGACTGGGTGGGCATTCGTGACCGCATCTTCGGGCGTATCGATCCCATCGCTGCCGCGGGACGCGAATACCGTGCGGAACGCTGCGAGAACGTCACCTTGGTGGAGGGCACCGCCAGGTTCGTCGCCGACGACGCATCCGGACAGCACGTCGTGGATGTTGACGGCCGACGCATCTCTGCGCCCGATGTGTTGGTTGTGGCGGGGTCACGTCCGACGGTGCCGCCGATCACCGGGCTGGCCGAGACCGGCTTCCACACCTCGGACTCGATCATGCGCCTCGACGCACCACCCCCACGCCTGGGCATCATCGGCGGTGGGTACATCGCGGCCGAGATGGGCCATGTGTTTGCCGGATTGGGCTCGACCGTGACCATGTTCAACCGGTCGGAGCGCCTGCTCAGCGCCCACGACCGCGAGATCTCGGAACGATTCACCTCCGCGGTCGCCGAACGCTTCCATCTTCGGCTTGGCCATCTCCCACACCGCATCGAACGCCGACCCGACGGGATCGTCGTGCACTGCGGTGCCGAGGAAGTCATCGTCGACGAACTCCTGGTCGCGACCGGACGTGAACCGAATAGCGACCTCCTCGACTGCGATGCACTTGGAGTCGATATGCATCACCACGGCACGATCGTTGTCGATGAGTTCCAGCGCACGTCGGTGCCCGGCATCTGGGCAGCCGGCGACATTGCCAACGTGCACCGCCTCAAACACGTCGCCAACCACGAAGCCCAGGTGGCCTTCTGGAACATTGCCCACCCCGATCAGATGCGACCCCGCACGATGGCGCCGGTGCCGGCTGCGGTGTTCTCCCACCCCCAGGTGGCCTCGGTCGGTCTCACCGAAGAGGCAGCCATCGCCGCCGGAGACGACATCGTGATCGGTCGCCGCGACATGGCTGGCGTGGCCTATGGCTGGGCCATGGAGGATTCGACCGGCATGGCAAAGGTCATCGTTGATCGCTCGAGCGGCCTCATCCTCGGCGCCCACGTCATCGGCCCGCAGGCAGCGACGCTGATTCACCCGCTGGTGCAGGCGATGACGTTTGGCCAGCGCGCCGTCGACATTGCGCGTGAGGTGTACTTCATCCACCCAGCACTGACCGAAGTGGTGGAAAACGCCCTACTCGACGCTATGGAGCAACTCGACAACTGACGCGACCAACCGGGGCCGCATCGACAGCCGCGATGCTCAGTCGGTGTAACCGACAACGTCCACGATCACGTCGGACCTGCCGTAGGTCACCAAACACATATGCCCGTCATTGAGCGGGACGATCGCCGAGTTCGCCACCGTGGCACCCGCAACAAAGTTGACATTCGAGTTCCCCGGCCACTCCACCAGATTGCTGCTCGCGCATGGGTACGCCGCGATAAAGCCCCATTCTTCGGCACCCGTCGCGGTGATATTCACCGCCACCGCGGCCGCATCAGCAGGAATAGCATCGAGAGCGCCAACATTCACCCGCAACGGAACGCCATACCCCTCCGTCGCCCCCTGCTTCGGCGTATCGGAATCGCGGGTATTCACCGGACGCTCACCGTCGATCGGGGTGAATCCGCCAGCGAAATACCCCGACACATCAACGATCACGTCCGACTTGCCGTAGGTCACCAAACACAT
>RFST01000075.1 GCA_009923855.1 Actinomycetota bacterium | reverse complement strand
CCACCACCAGCACGACCAGCACCACCGTCGCACCCACCACCACGGTCCCGAGCCCTCGGCCAAGCACTGGCAGCGCGGAGACAATCGTGGCCGATGGTCAGAGCATCACTACCCAACTGTCGTTCGTTGCCAACGGTCGCACCGTGAAAACATCAACCGTCATTGGCGAGCTTGCGCGTATCGATACCGAATATCAGCCACCCGCCCTCGAGAACCCCTTCGACATCGAGTTGGGAACATCACTCACTCTCAACGGAACCGGATTCACACCAAACACACCGCTCGAAGTCTGGATCTACTCAACCCCTACCCAGCTCGCAAAGAGCGCTACTGACCCACACGGCGATTTCGCCATCACCATTGAGATTCCGCATGAACTCGACCCCGGAGACCACACCCTTCGCGTCAAAGCGGTCATCAAAGCCGAGCCTGTCACCGTGCGAACCGGCATTACCCTCATCGCCCCGACGAGGAATCTCCCCGCCACCGGATCCTCTGACATCACGAACTGGTCACTGTTCGTTGCGACGCTCGGGTTATTGCTCGTTATCTCACGACGCCGCGTCAACCCCGCTTCACGTCAGTAACCACGCCACCACTCGCCTCGACCAGCTTGTGCGGCTCGAGGCCGAACACGTCATGCCAGGTGCCCGCAGCCGCCCATACCTCGTCGTACTGCAACAAATCGGGGTCGATGAACACCCGCAACGGCGTGGAGTGACCGAACGGGGGAACGCCACCGATTGGGAATCCGGTTGCTTCCCGGACAGCATCAGCGTCTACCCGCACGCACCGTTGGCCGCCAGCAGCCGCTGCAAGGAGTGACTCGTCAAGGGTGTTGGCTCCGCTGACGAGCGCCATCACAATCTCGTCGTCAACGCCGAACACAAGGCTCTTCACGATCTGGCCGACACTTACGCCGATTGCCGCCGCCGCCTCCACCGCGGTCCGAGTTCCTTCAGGAAACTGCCGAACCTCGATATGAAGACCAGCGGCATTGGCCGCAACTACAACCCGTTCCACATTCGGATGCGTCATGCCGGAAGCACTCCCTCGAGTCGTGCCGCAAGTTCACGGTCGCGATCGGTGATGGCGCCAACGTCATGGCTCCACAACTCAATACTCAGCCGGTTCCATGAAATCGTCATGTCGGGATGATGCCCAACCGCTTCAGCAATCAGCGCGACATGTGACATCACCGCGAACGCCGCAGCAAAATCCGCGGCGATGATCTCGCACACCAAACGCCCATCACGTTCATCGAACATGGCCATATCTCGACCGTACCGCACCGCCGGATTCGACCGAACCTGAAAGGCTGTGACATCGTGATCATGTTCTGAACCCCCAAGGAGATCGACACCGATGAGCACCGCACTGAGCACCACCGATGCCGAGGCGTTTGCCGATCAGGTCCGCACCTTCCTCGCGGCCAACACGACCGCTGGCAAGGGCCGCAACATCGACGCCGCACGCGACTTCCAAGGACGCTTGGCAGACGCCGGACTGGCCGGCATCCCATACCCGAGCGAGTACGGCGGTGCAGGTCTCACCCTCGAGCACGAGAAGGTTTTCCGTCAGGTCGCCCAAGAGTTCCCGATGATGACCGGTGAACTGGTGATCTCCCACGGCATGTGTCTGCCCGTCTTGAACGAATTCGGTACGGATGAGCAAAAGCGCAAGTACATGCCCGACAACATCGCGGCGCGCACAATCTGGTGCCAGATGTTCTCCGAGCCAGGCGCCGGTAGCGACGTGGCCAGCCTGCAGATGCGTGCCGAGCGCGACGGCGACGAATGGATCCTCAACGGGCAGAAGGTGTGGACCACGTTGGCCCATGTGTCGGATTACGGCATCGTCATCGCGCGAACCGACCCCGATCAGCCCAAACATGCAGGTATCTCAATGTTCATCGTCGATCTGCGCGCGGATGGCGTGGAGATTCGCCCGATCCACCAGATCGACGGCGGCAGTCACTTCAACGAGGTGTTCTTCACCGATGTGCGGGTGCCCGCTGCGGATTTGCTCGGAGAGATGAACAACGGTTGGCGTCAGGCAACCGCCATGTTGATGTACGAGCGTGTAGCAATCGGTTCGATCGGCGCCGGCAAGGTCGCCCAGCCCATGTACGACATGCTCGTGAAATGGGCCCGCCAGTCCGGCGCAATCGACGATGCCGTTGTGCGCGACGAACTGATGCAGATGTACATCATGGAGAGCACCAAGTCGATGGTGGCTATGCGTTCACGGGCAGAGATGAAGGCCGGAAAGGCCCCTGGGCCCGGTGGTTCGCTCGGCAAGTTGTACTCGTCGATCATCGCACGACGTTTCCGTGAGATCGCCCAGAACATTGCTGGCCCGGCGAGTGTCGCGTGGGAGGGCACCGACTCCGCCGAGGAGTTGTTGTCATCCACCATGCTCAATTCGCTCCAGGCCGGCATTGCTGGCGGCACCGACGAGATTCAGCGCAACATCATCGGTGACCGGGTGCTCGGCTTGCCCCGCGATATCTCGGTGGACCGTGATGTCGCCTTCAAGGATCTTCGCGTCGGCACTCAGCGCTGAGCGCTGCAGCCGCTATCTCGCAGCGGCCGGTGCGTCGTCAACCGAATGGTCGCTTGTGTTCTCGGCTGTGCCCCCGATGGAGAAGACCACGGCACCGGCAAGCGACAATCCACCCGCCACGACGTAGGCGGTGTCGTAGCCGCCGGCGGCGTCGTGGAGATACCCGAGTAGCCATGGTCCACCAGCGGTGCCGAACAGCCCGACGAACTGGCTGCGGCTGAACAGCCGCGGATATTCGCGCACACCGAAGCGTTCGGCGATCAACAGTGGCTGCAGCATCAAGATGTTGCCTACCGTCGCCCCGAACAAAATGATGAACGCGAACAGCAGCCACACCCGTTGCGACAGGCCTAACCCCACCAGGGCGACCATCTGCCCCGCCGCCAACACCACGATGACGCGGGTGAGTGGATACCGCGGAAAGACCCGGCCGCCGATTAGACGGGCAACAATTGATGTGAGGGCGAGAGCGAGCGTCGCGAATGCGGCGGTGCTCGCCGTGGTGCGCTCCTCGGCCAACTTGACGAGTTGCTGAATGCCTCCGACCTGTGACCCGAGAGCCAAGACATAACCCACGGTGACGCACACGAAGAACCGCGAACGAAGTGCCGCCCGATATGGGGTGCCCGACAGTGCAGGGGCCTGCGTGCCGGGAGCCAGTCGGTCGCCATCGGGGCTAAACCCTGATGCGGCAGGGTCACCACGCACCAAGAACCATGCCGGAACGACCGTGCCGATGATGAACACCAATGCCAGCCACGGTGTGGCGCCCGCCAATTCACGACGGTCAACGAACCATTTCATGGCCGGCGTGATGGCCACCCCACCAAAACTCAAGCCTGTGGAGGCTACGGAGATGGCCATCGCTCGCCGGCGGTGATACCACCGAGTGACGACAGTGGTCACCGGCACCAGCCCCGCAGCCGCGAAACCCACGCCGTACAGCGCGTACACCGCAAACAACTGCCATGGCGAATTCACCCGGCCGAGCAGCAACAGCGCGACCGCGCCGATCACCCCGCCCGCAACGAGCACGAGGCGGATGTCGTAGCGGGCGATCAGGCGCGCGACGTAGAGCCCCATGATCCCCGCAACGACGAAGAACACCGTGGTGCCAAAAGACAGCGACGCCACTTCCCAACCTCGTTCTTTCGAGAAGGCGTTCAAGTACACCGCCAGCCCGTAGAAACCCAGCCCGGCGGTGGTCGTCAGGATCGCAAAACCACCCGCCACCACACGTGGACCGGGAAAGCGTGCGTCCACTGGGGGTTGGTTGGGCACGATGGCACGGTAGTCCCGCAACCTCCAGTACCCTCAGTCGGCGGATGTCCCCTCGTCACATAATTGATGCGTTGCCATGGCCCGTGTGAGCCCGTGCGTACGGGTGTGCCGTATCGCCGAGGACGGGCTGTGCGTGGGATGTGCACGAACCACTGCGGAGATTGCCATCTGGTCTCGCATCGACGACGCAGACGCCCTCGCAATTATGGACACCCTTGCCGCTCGGCGATCGCCGGGCGGATCTGATGGGTCACATACGGAACAAATCGTCGAGTGAGGATGAGGCGTCATCAGATGATGCGTCCTCATCCCCTGCGTCGCCCCCGGTGAATGCTGCGTAGCCGTCACGTTCCAACACATCGGCAAGCTCGGGGCCGCCGCTGGCCACAATCCGGCCCTTCACGAGAATATGGATGTGATCAGGGCGCAGTTCTTCAAGCAGGCGGCTGTAGTGGGTGATAGCCACCACACCCATCCCTTCGTTACTCAGGTCTTCAACCCGCCGAGCGCAATCACGGAGCGCATCAATATCCAGGCCCGAGTCCAACTCGTCGAGAATGGCCACTTTGGGCTGCAAGACGGCAAGTTGAAGGGTCTCGTTGCGCTTCTTCTCGCCACCTGACATATCAACGTTCAAGGAGCGGGCAAGGAACGCTGGAGCAAACCCGATGCGCTCCGCCTCGGTGGCCAACAGCGCATCGACATCGTCGTCGTCACGGCCGCGTCGCTGCAATGCCTCGATGAGCACCGACTGAATGGAGACCCCGGGCACCTCGGATGGATACTGCATCACGAGATGCAGTCCCGCTGCTGCTCGTTGCCATGTAGGCATGGCCAGAATGTCGGCGCCATCGAGAGTGACCGTGCCACCACTCACGTAGTAGCCGGGGCGACCCATCAGCACCGCGGACAGCGTGCTCTTGCCGGCACCGTTCGGCCCCATGATGGCGTGGACCTCACCGGCGTCGACGTTGAGGTTGATGCCGTGCAAGATGTCGGTATCGGCGACGCCACCGCGCAGGTCGGAAATAGACAACATGCTCATTCGGCCACCTCCACGTTGATCATGCCGTCGATGATGTCAACACGGTGCACGGCGATTGGTCGCGTCGCCGGGAGAGTGTCAGGCGAACCGTCGGTGAGCGAAAATGCGCTGCCATGTCGGGGACACTCGATGGTGCAGGCGTCGGGCCAGACGTCACCGTCGGACAGCGACACTTTCGCGTGCGAGCATTGATCATCGACCGCGTGCACGGTGGTGCCGATACGCACCAGCGCCACCTGGCGACCGGCGACATCAACACAGCGTGCGGTGCCGTCGGGAAGTTCATCGAATGGCAGCACGGGAATCATGAGCGAACCTCCTCGCTGGCGATGTTCAGTCGTTCGACCACGCGGCGCCGCACGGCATCCACAATGTCGACCCGCGGCAGACGGTCAATGACCTCGTCAAAGAAGCCCAGCACCACAAGGCGTTCGGCAACTTCGGGCGGCACTCCCCTGCTCTCGAGGTAGAACCGTTGCTCTGCGTCGATAGGGCCAACGGTGGACGCGTGGGAACACGACACATCATTCGTGCGAATATCGAGATTGGGCACACTTTCTGCCCATGCCCCTTCCGACAGGGTGAGATTGCGATTGGTCTGATGCGCTGAGGTCTGCCGAGCGTTCTCGTCAATGGAGATCAGCCCGGTGTAGACGCTGCGTGCGTGGTCTTGCACCGCACCCTTGAACAACAGGTCGCTGGAGGTATGCGGGGCCTCATGCGACTGGATCACCCGGAAGTCATGCATCTGATCGCCTGCTGCGAAGTACAGAGCGACCTGCCGGGATTGCGAACCGCTGCCCAGCGCACGCGCCTCGGTGCGGGCACGGGTGTAGTAACCGCCGAGGGTGACCGTGGAGAGCAGCAGCGAGGTGTCGCGACCCTGCTCGGCCAGTTGATGGCCGATCTGCCATGCCTCGGTGTCGAGGTCGTTCACGGCGAGGTAGCGCAGGCGTGCAGCGTCATCGAGGTGCGCGCTGAGCACGGGAACGCACAGCGCAACTCCACTCGCGGCCGACACGAACTGCTCCACGACGGTTGCTTCAGCATCGCGTCCCATTTCCACGATGGTGCGCGGCAGAGCTGCGGTGCCGGCATCGATGTGGTGGGTAATGATGATCGGTGCCTCAAGCGTTGCTCCCGCGGGCACATCGATACGCACTTCGTTCATCGATTCTGCGTTGAGGGCCGCAAACACATCTGGCGACGCGGAGGCGCTTGAGGTAGCTGTGGTGCTGCACACTCCATGCGGATCGACGATGTCGGTGCGCGCGGGCGACGGCGTGAAACGTTCCGGTTGGAGGAGGTCGATCCGGCTGTACCGCCAGATTTCCTCATCGGCTGTCGGAAGTGGGAGGGACTTCAGGTCCAGCACGCCGAAATACTACTACGCGCGTAGTGGAAATTCCGACGATGTATGACGTGACGTCCGACTCACATCACAGCGTCGACGATGCCGAGTTCAGTCGTCGGTGCGACCGCGACGAAACAGGCGGCGCAGGCCCCGACGAGACTGATTCTGGCGCTCGGCTTCGATTTCCGCGAGGATCGATGGCCCCGCAGCGTTGAGGATGTCTTCGGCCGCATCCAGCAGTGCCGCTGCCGACCCATCAGCCACCGATTCTGGCTCTGGCGGCGTGGCGGACACGACTAGCGATCCATGTGTCCAGGCCGCGTCCGCTAGCCGACGCTCATACTTTGGACACTCCTCTGGGCAGCGCCACGGTGCGTCAGGGGCGAGGTCGAGATTGCATTTGCGCACAGTGTCGCCGTTTGGATACGAGCGCGACTCGAAGTTCTTACATTCGGTACGCATCGGCATGACACCAGCCTAGGCAGGGTGCGTCACCCGACCGAACCCTCCATCTGCAACTCGATCAGGCGCGACCACTCGACGGCGTACTCCATGGGCAACGTACGCGTAATCGGTTCGATGAAGCCGTTGACCACCATCGACATGGCTTGCTCTTCGGACAGGCCCCGACTCTGGAGGTAGAAGATCTGCTCGTCGGCAATCTTCGACACCGTGGCCTCGTGACCGATCTCGGCGTCGCGCTCCCCCATCTCCATGTAGGGCAGGGTCTTCGACACCGACTCTTCGTCGAGGATTAGGGCATCGCACTGCACATGGCTCTTGCAGCCATGCGCGCCCTCATCCACCTTGACCAGACCGCGGTAGGTGGTGATGCCCCCATCTTTGGAGATCGACTTCGACACGATCTTCGACGTGGTGTTCGGCGCTGCGTGCACCATCTTTGCGCCCGCGTCTTGATGCTGCCCGTCGCCGGCGTAGGCCACCGAGAGAACCTCACCCGTGGCGCCCTCACCAACGAGGTACACGGCGGGGTACTTCATGGTGAGCTTCGAGCCGATATTGCCGTCGATCCACTCCATGTGGCCGTGCGCTTCCACCCGAGCCCGCTTGGTGACGAGGTTGTACACATTGGGTGACCAGTTCTGGATGGTGGTGTAGGTGACACGGGCGTGGGGCTTGACCACGATCTCGACTACCGCAGAGTGCAATGAATCACTGGAGTAGACCGGAGCGGAGCAGCCTTCGATGTAGTGCACTTGAGAACCCTCGTCGGCAATGATCAGCGTGCGCTCAAACTGGCCGGCATTCTCGGAGTTGATGCGGAAATACGCCTGCAAGGGCATCTCCACTTCCACGCCGGGTGGCACATAAATGAACGAACCACCAGACCACACGGCCGTGTTTAATGAGGCAAACTTGTTGTCGCCGGGCGGGATGACCGACCCAAAATACTCCTTCACGAGATGCGGATACTCGCGCAGCGCAGTGTCCATGTCGCAGAACAAGATGCCCTGCTCTTCAAGGTCTTCGCGATTCTTGTGGTAGACGACCTCGGATTCGTACTGAGCGGTGACGCCGGCAAGGTACTTACGCTCGGCCTCAGGAATGCCCAACTTCTCGTAAGTGCGCATCATCTCTTCGGGCAGTTCGTCCCACTCATCGACCTGTTCACCAGCAGGGCGCAGGTAGTAATAGATGTCTTGGAAGTCGATGTCGGGCATGTTCTGCGCGAACCACTCCGCCATCGGCTTACGATCGAACAAACGCAGTGACCTCAGCCGCAGATCGGTCATCCATCGAGGTTCACCCTTCCACCACGAGATCTGCTCCACAACGCCTTGATTCAGACCCTTGACAGGCTCGAAGGCGTACTCAACTTCGTCGTTCCAGCCAAGCTGGTATTTGGACAAATCAAGATCGAATGTGGTCATCGGTGCTCCTCGGCGCTGGGGGACGTCGGCGACGTCGCACTAATTAACACTACGGCCATAGTAACAATTCTGCGTAGTCGTGTCACGCGTCAGATGTCACGCCCGCTCGACCGTCGGCTCATGCCCGCGTGCCATGCCAAACCGGGCCACATCGCCAAAATCCCGGCGCGGCGATACGTAAACCCACCGCATCCTAGGATCTCGTTCTGCAACTCAATCGAGGATTCCACGGCCGGGCGACACGTGGCTCGGGCGCTCGCGGCGAAGCGGAGTTGACCCTTACCGGGCGGCGTGGCGACGACTCGCGACTACCACGAGCGCACCCAACACGAGAACCATCATGCCGATCGATAACG
>RFST01000074.1 GCA_009923855.1 Actinomycetota bacterium | reverse complement strand
CCGCTTGATGACGACGCACCGGTCGGGCCGGTATCGGCCGCGCCGTTCGGCTCGGCAGGCATCTTGCCGATTCCATGGGTGTACCTGCAGCTCATGGGACCAGATGGCCTGCGCCGGGCGACCGAGGTGGCCATCTGCGCCGCGAACTATGTCGCCACGCGCCTGGGCGATGCCTACCCAATTCTCTACACCGGCCACTCCGGCCGCGTCGCCCATGAATGCATTCTCGATCTGCGCGCGATCACCAAGAGCACTGGGGTGACGGTTGATGATGTGGCCAAGCGCCTTATGGACCACGGATTACACGCCCCCACGATGTCGTTTCCGGTGGCGGGCACCTTGATGGTGGAGCCAACCGAAAGCGAAGATCTGGCCGAGATCGACCGCTTCTGCGATGCGATGCTGGCGATCCGTGCCGAGATCGACAGAGTCGCCCGCGGTGAGTGGCCTCTGGACACATCGCCGCTGCGGATGGCCCCTCATACGGCGGAGGATCTGATCGGCGATTGGGATCGTCCCTATCCCCGTGATCTCGGTGCCTACCCCAGCGTGTCCTCGCGCGTCGACAAGTATTTCCCCCCGGTCTCGCGTATCGATGCGGCATCGGGCGATCGCAATCTGGTGTGCACCTGTGAACCGCTCGAGGTGTATGCGGCAATGAACGCGCAGTAGGTTGCGGCCATGGCCGAGCGTGACCGCACCGGAGAACTTCTCACCGAACTCATCAATCGACTGGCGGGGCCGATGTCCGCTGGCGCCAAATTGGCCTCCGATGCGGCCACACGACGTGCCGATGCCAAGCGTCATATGGAAGAACTGTGTGCTGAATTGCAACGGGCGCGCGACGTCGGTCGTCGTGTCGTCGGTCTGCTCGATGAGATCGAGGCCCCCCTCCGGCGCGCCGCCCCGCTGATCGATCAACTGGTTGGGGTGCTCGAGGAGGTGTTGGCCGATGCGCCCGAGGACCTCGGACCTCAGTTACGTACGTTGGCCTCGCGGCTTGGAGGTCTTGCCGACGGCCTCGGGCCGTTGCTGATGATGGCCCAGGGGGCGGCGGGCATGTTCGGTAGCCGTCCGGCATCGAGTGGAGCATCAACGACTGCCAGCACGGCGACCGCCCCCGCGACCACGACGACCGTGGCGAAGAAGACCGCAGCCAAGACGACCGCAGCCAAGAAGACGACAGCGAAGAAGAGCACAGCGAAGACGACCGCAGCCAAGAAGACCACCGCGAAGAAAGCTGTTGCGAAGAAGACCGCGGCAACGAAGACCGCGGCAAAGAAGACCGCGGCAACGAAGATCGCGGCAACGAAGTAACCCCACCATCGGTGCCTGCGTCACCGCCGGTGGTGCGGCGCCGTCGTGTGGGCGCCAGTGCTGCTCAGGTGGTGAACGGCAGGTCCACCACGGTTGCCGGAACGTCGGTGCCACGCACCCGTACGTCGACGGTGGCGCCTACTGCGAGCCCGGCCGGAAGTAATGCCATGCCGACCGCGCGGCCGAGGCTGGCCACGTAGTTTCCCGATGTCACCTGGGCGATGACCACGCCATTGTGCAGGATGTCATAGCCGTGCCGAATCGGACGGCGCTGGGTGGTGTCCAGGCCACGCAGGACTCGATGCGGTCCATCCGCCGACTCGGCCATGATCGCCTCGCGACCGATGAAGGGGGTGTCCATAGCCACGACCCACCCGAGGCCGGCTTGCAGCGGCGTGATATCGGGCCCGATCTCGTTTCCGTGCAGCGGGAGGCCCGCCTCGAGTCGCAGCGTGTCGCGCGCGGCAAGACCGGCCGGAGTGACGCCACAGTCAAGTATCGATGCCCATATCGCCGGCGCAGCATCGGCCGGAACCGCGATTTCCACACCCGGTCCGCCCGTATAGCCGGTGCCGGCCACATGGCATTCGGTGCCATCTAGATCACAGGCGTGCACCCGGAAACGACCGACGTCGGCGATGGCGGGCCATCGCGCCGAAAGGCGATCTTTCGCAGCTGGTCCCTGTACTGCAATCACGGCCCGCGACTCGGTGATATCGATACCGCCGATGACCTCGATGACCCGTGAGGTGTTGGACGCATTCGGCATGATGTGCATCTCGCCGGACGGCAACCACCAGATGATGATGTCGTCGACGACACCGCCATGCTCATCGAGGAGGTGTGTGTACTGCGCGCGCCCGGGTGCGATGCGGGTGATGTCGTTGGTCAGGGTCGACCGCACGAGCTCTACAGTGTCGTCCCCGGCAGGCAGCGCAACGGTTCCCAGATGTGACACATCAAATGCCGCCGCGTCGTCCCGGCAGGCCTGGTGCTCGGCGACCGCTCCGCTGTACTCCAGCGGCATGTCCCATCCACCGAAGGGAGCCATTTTGGCCCCCGCCGCGCGGTGCATCGCGTCGAGTGGCGACAGGCGAAGGTCATCGCCGGTCGCGGTCGTCATCGGTGACGCCCCGGTCAGACCGCAGCCGCAGCGACGCCGTCGTCACCGTGGAGCGGCACCAATTGGGCATCAACGTCGTTCTTCACGCCAGCGAGTGACAACACATTGAGCACACCCTGGCCCGATCGGACAGCATCAACGAGTTCCTCGCCATCGGCCAGCACCACGGACTGCCCACTGATCACGATATGAGCCGAGGTGATGTCACCTTCGACATGGTTGCGGAGATACTCGAACACTGTTCGCACCGATTCGAGGCGGATGCCAGCATCGAGCAAGGTCTTCACCATGCGCAGCTCCAACAGATCGCGATAGGAGTACCGGCGACGTGACCCGCTACCTGCCGCATCGGTCAGTGACGGGCGGATTAGGTCGGTCCGCGCCCAATAGTCGAGCTGGCGGTAGGAGATGCCAACGACCGTCGCCGCCTGACGACCGCTGTAGCCCGCGTCGATATCGATCGATTTCACATCCATGGTTGCTCCCATCGGGTGACAAGGGCGAAACTACGCCGCTGTGACCCCGAGAGCCTACGGGTGGGTGGCTGCGTCGTCAATCCCCCGCTCAGGGGGCGAAGTCCTCGGGGTTGACGTTCTCGAGGAAGGATTGGAACTCGTCGATGATCTCGGCGGTGCCTTCCTCGCTCGTGTCGTCGTCATCGGTCCGGCCGGCGTCGGCCAGCACGTCATCGGCTGCGAAGATCGGCACGTTGGCCCTGATGGCAAGTGCGCATGCATCAGAGGGCCGTGCCGAGATATGCAGTGATGTGCCGTCGCTGGTGGTGAGGACCAGTTCGGCGAAGAAGGTGTGGTCACGTACTTCGGTGATATTCACGCTCTCCCATACGCCGCCAAGCTCGTCGATCACCGTCCGCATGAGGTCGTGGGTCATCGGCCGGGGCGGTTCAATCCCTTCCATCGCGGCGTGTATTGCGGCGGCCTCGGGATTCCCGATGTAGATCGGAAGGATGCGATGTTTCCCGTTGCGCTCGCGCAGCAGCATCATTGGCGTATTCGCGGGGATTTCCACCCGCACACCTACGAGATCCATCGCCTGCACAACGCCGAATCTAGTTCATGCTCGACCGCGGTGCGGAGCGGTGACGTCAGTGGTGGCCAAGCGCCTCGATGCCTTCATCGACAAGCGCACTGCGCAGGGCGGCACCGAGGCCGGCGAGATCAGCTGCTCGACGAACCGATTCGGCACGCACGCCTGGGTCACGATGTCGGAGCCGTGGCCCCGCCAGTTGTTCGAACAAGGAGATCTCGCGTTCGGCCGAGGTACGCCACGCCCGCAGATGCCGTACCTCGCACCCAGCCGCGATCATGTCGCGGGCGGCAACCCCTACCCGCACCTGAAGGTCGCCATATGTCGGCCGACCCGATCCGCGGATCGGACGGATGATGCCGAACTCCTCCAGGCTGTCGAGTTCGTTCTCGCGTAGGCCGGTCATTGCGCAGAATTCGTTGCGATCGAGGTGCACGCCTGGGAGCAGTTGCGCGGGTGCGGCCTCTGGTCGTGGGCGCGGCGGCGACACGGAGGGTCGAATGGGCGGTCGCTCGGAATTTCCCGCAGCCGGGTGGGTGTCCAGCGCGCTCGCGGGCACATCTTCTGGTCGTGGTAGCGGCCCAGATGCGTCTGGGTCGGTGTCGGGCCGGGGAATGCCTCGTGGTCGGCTGTGCTCTCCGGTCGGGTCGATCTCACCAGAGTCGAGTCGGTCTTTGATGACCCGTAACGGCAGGTAGTTCTCACGTTGCTCGCTGAGGATCACCCGCAGCAGGTCGACATCTGTTTCGTAGAACTTGCGATAACCAGAGGCAGTGCGCTCCGGCGAGATCAGCCCCTGGCTCTCGAGAAAGCGGATCTTGGAGATTGTGACGTCGGGAAACTCCTCGAGCAGGATCCCGAGAACATCCCCAATCGACAGGTACGGCGATGTCTGTGCCTCAGGCATCGGAACGCTCGAAGAAGACAAGACGGAACTTACCGATTTGGACCTCATCGCCGTGGCGCAACACAGCTGCTTCGATGCGCTGCTGGTTCACGTAGGTGCCGTTGAGCGACCCCGAATCGAGAATCTCGTATCCGTCGTCGCGCCGCACGATCTCGGCGTGGCGCCGCGAGACCGTGATGTCGTCAAGGGTCAGTTCGGAGTCGGGATGCCGTCCGATGCGTGTTGTCTCCCCCGTCATGGCGAAACGGTGACCGGCCAACCCTCCGGAACGCACGATGAGCACGCCAACGCCACGGGCGAGTTCCCCGACGGGAACGGCAATATCGTCGCTCGGCCCGGCAGCGTCTTGAAGTGGGTCGACGCTGATCAGGGTGATGGTGCGATCGTCGAGAACATCAAGCGCCGAACCGCAACTGGAGCAGAAGTTGCTGCCCGGTGGATTGCGATGACCGCATTGATTGCAGAACACGTACGACACGGTGTCGGCGTCACTCACCGATCAGGGCCCGGTAGGCGTCGGCGGTAAGGAGCGATTCAAGACTGGCTGCTGCATCGGGTTGCATCTCATAGATCCACCCCTCGCCGTAGGGGTCGGAGTTCAGCAGGGCGGGGTCCTGCTGGAGGGCGCTGTTTACGGCGGTGACGGTGCCGGCAACCGGTGTGTACACCTCCGACACCGACTTGGTGCTTTCGATTTCGCCGCAGGGATCGCCGGCGTTCACGGCGCTGCCCTGTGCTGGTGGTTCCACGAACACGACATCGCCGAGAGAGTCTTGGGCGTAGTCGGTGATGCCGACCCTCCAGCATCCGTCGTCGAGGACGCGAACCCACTCATGGTCGTTCGAGTAGCGGAGATCATCGGGCACGTTCACGCCTCCCACGGTAGCCCCTCTGGGCCCGCGGGTCACGCCTGACTGGGTGCTGGTTCGTCCTTTTGTCGGCCACGCCGGATGCCATCGCGGACGAGTGGGATGTAGGCCACTGCGGTGTACCACGACAGCACCAATCCGGGCGGGCCCATGATCCAGGCGGCGACGCCGAAGGCATCGGCGATTGCGATGTTGCTCTCGGCCATCAAGAAGCCGGGGAAGGTGAACATCAACAGAAACGTCGCGGTCTTGCCCCACCACGTGACATCGAAACGCTCCATCTTGAACACTGCTGTGGCCACGACCATTGTGATGCCGACGACGACTTCTCGGGCGAGCACGGCGACGGCGAACCACATCGGTACCGACCCGTCGATGATCAAACTCGCGATGCCGACGACAAAGAGCAGCCGATCGACGGTCGGGTCGAACACCTTGCCGAATTCACTCGTTTGGCCCAGCCGGCGGGCAAGGTAGCCATCGACCCAGTCGGTGGCGCCGAGTATTCCCAGCAGCCACGCGGCAGCCTGACGATTCTGAGGTCCGAAAAGCAGCCAGACGAACACAGGAAGGCAGCACAGGCGTAGGGCGGTGACCAGATTGGGCACGGTCAACAGGGACTGGCGTGTCCACATCGGTGCAGCAGCGGGATCGTCGACAGCCACGGGGCTGAGCCTACGCTGGGCTGATGCCCACAATCTTCACCCGAATCATCGACGGGGAGTTACCCGGAACGTTCCTCTGGCGTGATGAGCACTGTGTCGTGTTCTTGTCGATCAACCCAATGGCCCACGGGCACGCACTCGTTGTGCCGCGTGCTGAGGTTGACCACTGGGTCGACCTCGACGACGACCTGTGCGATCACCTGTTCCGCGTTGCGCGGCATGTGGGTCGGGCCCAAGAAGCCGCGTTCGGCTGCGAGAAGGTCGGCGTGATCATCGCCGGTTACGAGGTCCCCCACGTGCACATCCACGTCGTGCCCACGAATGACATCGGCGAACTCTCCTTTGCCTCCGCCGCTCCGTCGGTGGATCGCGAGGACTTAGACCGTGCAGCGGCGGCTATCCGTGGCGAACTGTCACGTAGTGGACACGCAGAGGTTGCATCATGAACGCCGTTCCTCGTCACGATGGCGCCATCGATCGCAACTCGACCGAGGTCGGCCTCGATACTGCGCGGTTGGAACGAATCGATACCCACTTCACCCGGTACATCGATGACGGGCGTCTTCCGGGTTGGCAGGTGCTTGTGGCCCGTCACGGCGATGTCGTGTACAACCGCTGTCGCGGATGGCGCGATCGCGAGGCGGGCGCCGAGTTCACCCCGGACACGATCGTTCGCCTGTATTCGATGACCAAGCCGCTGACCTCGGTGCTGGCCATGATGCTCCATGAGGAGGGTCGCATCGGGCTGAAGGATCCGGTGTCGAAGTACATCAGCGAATTCGCCGACACCGCCGTGTACCGCTCGGGTTCGCACCTGCGACCGGTGACCGAACCGCAGGTTGAACCCATTCGGATCTGGCATCTGCTCACCCATATGTCGGGGCTCACCTATGGCTTTCACAACACTCATCCGGTTGACGCGATGTATCGCGCTGCCGGCTTTGAATGGGGGTCGCCCGCGGGTGCGGATCTCGCCGAGTGTTGTGCCCGATGGGCCCAGTTGCCCCTGGTGTTCCAGCCCGGTTCCGAATGGAACTACGGCGTGTCGACCGACGTCCTGGGTCGCGTCGTCGAAGTTGTCGAGGGCAGACCGCTCGATGAGGTGATGCGCGACCGCATCACCACCCCTCTGGGCATGGTCGATACCGCGTTCTCGGTGACCGACGATGAGCGTCAGGGGCGCCTCGCGCAGTTGTACATCCCCAATCCGGCTGATCTCACCGCGGTCGCAGCCCCTGATGTGCTCGCGCGGAGCACGGCGCCGACGATGCTGTCTGGTGGTGGCGGGCTCTTCGGCACGGCTCAGGATTATCTGCAGTTCTGCCGCATGGTTGCCGGAGGCGGCAGCCGTGGCGATGTTCGACTGCTCGGCCGACACACGGTGGACTACATGGGATCGAATCATCTGCCGGGTGGTGCAGATCTTGAACAGGTCGGTCGGCCGTTGTTCGCGGAGACGTCCTTTGATGGCGTGGGGTTTGGGCTCGGATACTCAATCGTCGTTGATCCGGTCGCCAACCGCGTGCCGTCATCGGTCGGTGAGATGGCGTGGGGAGGCGCCGCCTCCACAGCGTTCTGGATCGATCCGGTGGAGGATCTGATCGTGGTCTTCTTGACCCAGTTACTCCCGTCGAGCACCCACCCAATCCGTCCGGAACTGAAACAGTTGGTGTACCAAGCACTCGTCGACTGACTCTTCTGGCACACCGCTCGTCATCATTCGGTGCGGTGTGTGGTGTGAGCCGATGTCAGAACAGTTGCGGTGGCGGTTCGCTGGCGGTGAGCAGGTCGGGGCCCTCATTGCGCGCATCATTCACGCGCGTGCCAACTTCGGCCACGGTGAGGACATCATCTGCGGCCGGTCGCAGCAGTAACGGCGTGCCCTCGTCAAGCCATTCGTCAATGTCGTCGCGTTCCACGATGACCGGCATGCGATGGTGTACCGGCGCCATCACGGCATTTGCGTCGCAGGTGACGATGGTCGTCGTCAGAATCTCGTGCGCGGGGTCCGCGGGATCTCGCCAGAGCGAGCACACACCGGCAACGCTCAGCACCGCGCCGTCACGACGGGTGAACAGGTGCGGCCGTTTAAGAGGACGCCCCGCGTTCGAACGCGGCCCATCGGGTCGTGGTGGAGCCCACTCGTAGAAGCCATCCATCGCGATGACACACCGGTGACGTGCGGCGGCATCACGAAATGATGGTTTCTCCCACAATGTCTCAGCTCTGGCATTGCTGAGGCGGGTGCCAATTGCTGCATCGCGCGCCCACCTCGGAATCAGACCCCATTGCGCCTGTCGCAGCGTCGAGTGCGGCCGGCGATCCATCACGGTGATCTGGGCCGAGGGCGCAATGTTGTAGCGCGGCCCCGGCAACGGATAGTCGGGGGCGATGACCGCACCAAGGAGCGATGCGAGTTCCGCCACCGGTGTGGTGGCCACGAATCGTCCGCACATCACCGCCGAATCTAGAGGCTGGGTCGGCTGCGTGGGGTACGACACGTCGTCGGCACCTACGGTGCGCCCATGGCCCGGGCCGCGATATTGCGATGCGCCATGGCAGCCCTG
>RFST01000073.1 GCA_009923855.1 Actinomycetota bacterium | reverse complement strand
TGCCACCAACTTGGTGCGGTCACTCCCCCGACACGGCATCCTGTGGGGGTGAACCCGACCGACATTGTGATCCCGAGCGAGTTATTGCCCTCCGACGG
This sequence comes from Actinomycetota bacterium, assembly GCA_009923855.1. Classification (GTDB taxonomy): domain Bacteria; phylum Actinomycetota; class Acidimicrobiia; order Acidimicrobiales; family Ilumatobacteraceae; genus Casp-actino5. The sequence goes on along the minus strand of RFST01000073.1, from coordinate 8,580 downwards.
GAGATTCGGTTGTGGACCATCGTTGGTGCGATCGGAACAGATCGACGCCATTGTGCAACGCCAGCGTGACGTCATGGGCACCTCGCACCGGCAGCCCCCGGTGAAATCGGTGGTGGCCTCGGTACGTGCCGGCCTGAGCGAACTGTTCGGGCTGCCCGATGGGTGGGAGGTCATGCTCGGCAATGGCGGCTCCACCGTGTTCTGGGATGCCGCCACATTCGGACTCATCGACAACACAAGCCAGCACCTGAGCTTTGGTGAGTTCTCCTCGAAGTTCGCCCAAGCGGTTGACGCCGCACCACATCTCGGCACGCCCGAGGTGATCACGGCCGACCCCGGCGACCATCCCGACGCTGTCGGCCGGCCGGGAATTGACGCCTATGCGCTGACCCACAACGAAACCTCCACCGGCGTGGCCATGCAGTTGCGCCGGCCGATCGGCGCCGACAGCGACGCGCTGGTGCTGGTCGATGCCACCTCCGCTGCCGGTGGGCTGGCCTGGGACCCTGCCGAGGTCGACGTCTACTACTTCGCGCCACAGAAGTCGTTCGGCTCCGACGGTGGGCTGTGGTTGGCTGCCTGCTCGCCTGCCGCCGTCGAACGGATCGAACGCATCGGCGCAAGCGACCGCTGGCGCCCCGCATCTATCGATCTGTCGATCGCGCTGACCAATAGCCGCCAGGACCAGACCTACAACACCCCGGCGTTGGCCACATTGATCATGTTGGACGAGCAGGTGCGCTGGATGCTCTCCAACGGTGGAGCAGCATGGGTGTCCGAACGCGCCAGAGCATCATCGTCAACGGTGTACGGCTGGGCCGCCGAGCGCGAGTGGGCCACGCCCTTCGTGGTCGATCCTGCGAAGCGTTCCCAGGTGGTTGCCACGATCGATCTCGACGATGCCGTGACGGCCACCGATGTCGCTGCTGTGCTGCGCGCCAATGGTGTTGTCGACACCGACAGCTATCGCAAGCTCGGACGCAATCAGTTGCGCATCGGCATGTTCCCTGCAATCGACCCGGCCGATCTAGCTGCGTTGTGCGCCTGCATCGATCACGTCGTGGAGCAACTCGGCTGAGATGACGCGTCCGATCTCCGTCGACGAGGTCCTCGACCTGCACACCGCCGATCTCGGTGAGCTTGAACGCCCGGTGCTGGTTCTGGTGCTCGAGGGGTGGTTCGACATGGCGGGCGCTGCCACCCGTGCTGTCGATGAACTGTTCGATCGTTCCCACCGCTTGACGATCGGCGAGATCGACCCCGACCCGTTCTACGACTTCACCGTAGAGCGCCCTCGCGTGGAGATGACCGATGGCGAGTTGCGCCGGATCATCTGGCCGGAGAACCGCATCGACTTGTGGCGAGCCCCTGCAGGAGGGCGCCATGTGGTGGTGCTCACCGGTGTGGAACCCCATCTGTACTGGGATACGTTCGCACGCGCGGTCATCGAGGTCGCCGAGCGCCTCGGCTGCCAACTGGTCGTCACCCTGGGCGCCGGCGCTGAGGCCATTCCCCACAGCCGACGCCCATTCGTGACCGGCAGCTCGACCACGGTGGATCTCGCCCGACGGTTGGGCTTGTCGTCACCGTCGTATCAGGGTGTGACCGGTTTGGTGGGTGTGTTGCAGACGCTCCTCGACAACATCGGACGACCATCGGTGTCGCTCAGGGTCGGCATTCCGCACTACCTGTCGAACACCGGCCATCCGATGTCGAGCGCCGCGCTCGTGGATCACCTCTCACATGTGCTCGGTCTGGGAGTGGATGCCGACCTCTCCGACGACATCGCTGCGGCGCGCGCAATGCACGATGAGGTCGTTGCCGCAGACCCACAATTGGCCATGTACGTGGCGATGCTCGAGCGCGAGCACGACCGTCGTACCGAGGCACAGATCCCCTCCGCGGAGGATCTCGGTGCCGAACTCGAAGAGTTCCTGCGCGGCCTCGACGGCGACTCTGACGACTGAGGTCCACACGTCCGCGCCCGCGGCACACGCGCCAGATGCGTACTGTTGGCCCATGTCCACCACAGACGCACTGCGTCCTGACGACTCTCGGGTGATCACAGACGCACGCGGCCAGGTGGCTGATCGCTCACTGATCGAGCATTCACAACGCCTGGAACCAACTCTTCATCACGTCGCTGAGGGGGTGTGGTGTCTCGTCGGCAACGGTCTGTCGAATCAAACCTTCGTCGAGGGACCAGAGGGCATCATCGCCATCGATACCGGTGAATCGATCGAGGAGATGAGTGAAGCGGTCGCAACGTTACGCACAGTGACCGCCACACCGATCGTCGCGGTGATCTACACACACTTCCACTACGTATCCGGCACCGCTGCCCTCATCGGCTCGGAGCCGGTAGACGAGATCTGGGGACATGCTCGGATTTCCGACAACCTCCGACGGTCCGCCACCGAGATCGCACCGGCCTATGGACGCGGTCTCGTGCAACAGTTCGGCATCCAACTCCCCGACGACGGACCCGACGGTGTCGTGAATGTGGGCCTCGGCCTGGCCTACCGCATGCCACGCCATGCCCCGTTCACGCCTGGACATGTGCCGGCAACGCAGACCTTCGATCAGGCAACAACCATCCACGTCGCGGGTCTTGATATCGAGGTGACTCCGGCCCCGTCAGATGCCGATGACTCTGTCACCCTCTGGATCCCCCACTACGGACTTGCCGTGCACAACCTGATGTGGCCGGCACTGTTCAATGTCTTCGCCATTCGGGGTGAGGAGTACCGAGACCCACAGATTCTCCTCACCGGCCTCGACCACCTTCACAGCCTCAATGCCGAACATCTTGTTGCCACTCACGGCCCGCCCCTGTCGGGTGCCGACCAGGTCACCACACGTCTGCGGCGCTATCGCGACGCGATCCAATATCTCTGGGACCAGACCGTGCGGTGGGCGAATCGCGGCGCCACTTCAGCCGAACTAGCCCACCGCGTGCGTCTTCCCGACATCTACGACGATGATTGGCTCACGCAGCAGCACTACGGCATCGCGGAACACCACACACGCCAGATCCGCAGCGGCCTCTTTGGGTTCTTCGACGGCGACCCGGCACATCTGCTCCCACATGACCGTTCCGACCATGCCCTGCGAACGATCGAGGCGATGGGGGGACGCGACAGCGTGCGCCAACGATGCACCGAGGCGATCGACAATGATCTGCGATGGGCGTTGCACCTCGCCGCACATCTGGCTGCTCACCCCGACGCCGATGAGACCGATCAGGGCCTGCTTGCCACCGTTCTGCGCACCGTGGCCCGCCGCACACCCAGCGCGAACATCCGGAACTGGTGTCTCACAACCGCTCGTGAGATCGATGGCACCATCAATATGGCGCGTCACCGCTCGCATCGGCTGAGTCGCCGACAGCTCACTGGTTGGGACCTCGTCACAACGGTCCGTGTGCTCAGGGTCATGGTCGACCCAGATCGCCTCACCGGCATCGATTGCCATATCGCCCTTCAGGTCGATGGCGACCAATGCGGGCTGCACTTTCGTAACCACATCATGTGTCCGACCGACGGAGCATCTGCCGACCACACCCTGCGCTGCACCCGCGACGTCTGGGATTCCCTTCTCGCCGGCGATGGCACACTCGCGGCAGCGGTTGCTGGCGGCACGGTGGTCATCGACGGGAACGCCACCGCGATCCTCGTGGCATGCGCATCGCTGGACCACCCAGCCTTTCGGGGGGTCGATGATGACTGACCTCCCCCGCCCCAGTCCCCCGTTTGGCGGTCGAATCGAACGCCTCATCGACGACTCCACACCTGCACCGTTTCCATCTCAGTACCGGACACGCGGGGCGCCCAACGTGCTGCTCATCATGCTCGACGATGTCGGTTTCGGATCGATGTCGACCTTCGGCGGACCGGTCCCCACACCCGGACTTGATCTGGTCGCCGCGGACGGGGTGGTGTACAACCAGTTTCACACCACCGCCTTGTGCTCACCGACCCGCGCTGCGTTGTTGACTGGCCGACATCACCACCGCGTCCATATGGGCGGCATCACCGAAATCGCAAACTCGTACCCCGGTTACGACTCAGCGATTCCAAGCGAGGCTGCCACCGTTGCCCAGGTGTTGAGGATGTCGGGTTATTCGACATCGTGCTTCGGCAAATGGCACCTGACGCCCTCGTGGGAGCAGAGCCCGGCAGGCCCATTCGACCGATGGCCAACCGGTCTCGGATTCGACCGCTTCTACGGCATCATCGGCGCGGAGGCATCGCAGTGGGAACCCGCGGTCTATGACCAGACGACGCCGATCTCTCCTCATGTCGGGCGCCCTGGCTATCACCTCACCGAAGACCTTGCCGACCACGCCATCGAATGGATGCAGCGCCAACGCGCATCAGCACCCGACACCCCATGGTTCTGTTACTTCTCAACCCCCGCCGTGCACGCACCACACCACGCGCCAGCCGAGTGGATCGACCGATTCGCGGGCGCATTCGACGGTGGCTGGGATGACCTGCGCGACACCATCTATCGACGCCAACTCGAACTGGGGGTGATCCCAGCAGGAACTGCGAACACCAGCCGGCCCGAACAGATCCCGGCGTGGGAGGACTACCCAGAGAGGTACCGCCCGGTGGCCACCCGCCTGATGGAGTGTTTTGCCGGGTTTCTTGCCCATACCGACCACCACATCGGCCGGGTCATCGACGCCAGTCGCCAATTGGACACGCGCGACGGCACCGACACGTTGGTCATCTATCTCACCGGTGACAACGGTGCCTCTGCCGAGGGCACCGTGCACGGTGCATGGAGTGCTCCATCGTTTCAAAATGGCGTGCACGAAGATCCGGAATGGCTCCTCGAACACATCGACGACTTCGGTACTGCCCGATGCGAGAACCACTTCAATGTGGGCTGGGCATGGGCTCTCGACGCACCTTTCCAGTGGATGAAACAGGTGGCATCACACTTTGGCGGTACGCGCAACGGATTAGCTATGTCCTGGCCAGGTCGTATCCCGGCCGGAGGTGGGCTGCGATCGCAGTTCCACCATGTGGTGGATATCGCACCGACGATCTACGCCGCCGCGGGTATCGAACCTCCTGTGCGGGTCAACGGGATCGAGCAGATGGATCTTGACGGCGTCGCAATGAACTACAGCTTCGACGCAGACGGCACCAGCCACCGACACACCCAGTACTTCGAAATCCTCGGCAATCGCGCGATCTACCACGACGGCTGGATCGCCTCGTGTTTCCACGGCCGTGTCCCCTGGATTCGAATGCAGGCCTATGAATTCGACGGGCCAGATGAGAGCTGGGAGTTGTACGACGTGACGAATGATTTCTCACAGTCTGTGAACCTCGCCGATGACCACCCGGATCGCCTCGCACAGCTCACGGCCCTGTTCGACGAAGAAGCTCGACGCAACGGGGTCTACCCCCTGCGTGACGCCGGCTCGCGCCGCGACGGCGACCGCGCAGTGCCGCATTCGCTCGGAGGTCGCCGCATGATGACCTACACCACGGCTCATGTCCGAATGCCCGAAGCGTCGGTCGTCAGCCTCAAGAACTGCTCATGGCAGATCACTGCACGAATCCGCTCCAACGGCGACGACAACGGGGTCATCGTCTGCCAAGGCGGAAATATGGCCGGCTGGGCATTGTGGCTGGATCACGGCATTCCGCGCTTCATCTACAACTGTTTCGGACATGACCTCACCATGATCGACGGACCTGCGTTGACGCCCGGCGACCACACACTGCGCGTGGACTTTGTGTACGACGGTGGTTTTGGTCGCGGTGGTGACTTGATGATCAGCGTGGATGGCGCCGGCGCAGGTGCAGCACGACTTGAGCGCACGGTCCCGCTGGTCTTCTCGATGAGCGGCGAGACCTTCGATATCGGGACCGATACAGGCGCACCAGTGGGCCCGTACCCTCACGACTACCGCTGTACAGCTGAGATCATCGACGTCACCCTCGAACGACTCGATGAACCATCTCCAGACGTCGTCCGCCAGGTAGCCGAAGGGATGTGGCGCGCCGGTCTCAGCACGCAGTGACCGCGTAGTCAGCCGGCGGCGGCAAAACCTGCTTCGAGGTCGGCGATGATGTCGGCGATGGCCTCAAGCCCCACCGACAGTCGGATCAGGCCCGGGGTGACATCGCTGGCTGCCTGCTCCTCGGGTGTCAACTGGCTGTGGGTGGTGCTTGCCGGGTGGATCACCAGCGATCGCACATCGCCGATGTTCGCCACATGGCTGTGGAGGCTGAGACCTTCCACAAATCGCTTGCCGGCCTCGAGACCACCCTCGATCTCGAAGGCCAACACCGAGCCGTAGCCGCGGCCGCCACCGAGTCGTGTCGCACGCTCATGCCATGGGCTCGAGGCGAGACCCGCATAGCTCACCGAGCGCACTTGGGCGTGCCCATCGAGGAATTCAGCGACAGTCTGGGCATTTGACCAATGTCGTTCCATGCGCAGGCTGAGGGTCTCGATGCCCTGCAGGATCATGAAGGCGTTGAATGGCGACACCGCCATGCCGAGGTCGCGCAACAACTGCACTCGAGCCTTCAGAATCATCGACCCGTGACCGAGGGCCGGCCAGTAGGCCAAGCCGTGGTAGCTGGGATCGGGCTCAGTGAAGTTCGGGAAACGACCCGACGCGCCATAGTCGAAGGTGCCACCATCGACGATGCCGCCCGCCACCGAGGTGCCGTGGCCGCCCATGAACTTGGTGAGGCTGTGGACGACGATGTCGGCACCCCACTCGAGGGGGCGCACCAGATACGGCGTGCCAACCGTGTTGTCGACCATCAACGGGATGCCTTCGGCATGAGCCACCGACGACACGCCCTCGATATCGAACACGTCGTTCTTCGGATTCGGCAGAACCTCACCGTAGAACAGGCGCGTCTCGTCGCGTACCGCGGCGCGCCACTGCTCGAGATCGTGTGGATCGTCGACGAAGGTCACCTCGATACCCATCTTGGGCAGGGTGTAGTGCAAGAGGTTGTACGACCCGCCGTACAACGACGGTGAGGCCACAATGTGGCTGCCGGCTTCGCACAGGGTGAGGATGGCCAATGTCTCGGCGGCTTGGCCCGATGAAGTCACCAGCGATCCCGGCAGTCCGATTGCGGTGGTGCAGCCACCCTCGAGCGAGTTCAACCGGGCTTCGAGCGCACCCTGCGTGGGGTTCATGATGCGGGTGTAGATGTTGCCTACCTCGGCCAGGGCGAAGAGGTCGGCGGCATGCTGGGCGTCGCGGAACTCATAGGACGTGGTCTGGTAGATGGGCACGGCCCGTGATCCAGTCGTCGGATCCGGATCGCCACCGACGTGGATCTGACGTGTTGCGAAATCCCAGTTCTCAGTCATGGGCGCGCATGATATGGCGCCAATTCCTGACTTGCAAGGTCATATTTCGAGACGACGCCGTCGATGCGCTCGCCAGACCACCACCCAGGTGGGCACAGCAAGGACCGCAGCGATACCCGACACCAGCGCCACACCATCACCAATCGCTGCAACTGTGTCGGCATCCACCACCGCGGCATCGCCCGCGAGCAGCGAACGCACCGACTCGACAGCACCTGTGCGCGCTTCCACCGTGCCGAGCAGAACAGCCCCGCCCAATGCCACCGCGGCCGTGATCGCCACCGTGCGCACGAACTGATGGGCTGCATTCACGCGACCCATCTCCGACTCGACGGCATCGCGCTGCATCCACGTGATCCCCGATGTCGACACCAACCCGATCGATATACCCATTGCGGAGAACCCAACGAAGAGCACCCATAGCGGGCCGTCGACAGCGAAGACCACGGTGACGAGCACCAGGGCCGGCAACATCGTTGAGGCACCAGCCACCGTCGCCCGCGACTCGGGCCACGTCCGCGGCAGCCGCGAGAACACCACAGCGCCGAGGGTCCACCCAACGGTGAGGAACACCAAGGTGAATGCCGCCGCCTGCTCACTCGTGCCGCGCACCGTCTGGACGTACAGCGGGAGGTAGTTATCGGCAGCCAATCCCACGATCAGCACCGCCGCGGTCGATAGGTGCACAGCACCGAGGGGGAACCGCACCAGATGCTCACGTCGCATGACCGGATCAGTTGTCCGACCCGCATGCGACCAGTACGTGCGCCCGACCATGGTTGCCACCGCTGCAGCCGCTGCGACCACCCACCAGCGCACACCCAGTTGGGCAACAGCGGCCAATGTGGCCACGACGAACACCGTCAACAACGCCACGCCGCGCCAGTCGGTGTCGACGCGACCCGCGCGGTCGCGGGTGGCCGGCAGCGACCGCCAGCCCGCAGCGAGCGCTCCCAGCGTGATCGGAATCTGCGCAGCGAACACCAAGCGCCAGTCACCGAACGCCAACAGGCCAGCGGCCACCGCCGGGCCGCCAAAGCCCATCAGACCCCACACCAGGGAATTCGCTGCAAACGCCCGCGGCCTCAAATCATGCGGGTAGGCCAACCCCACCGCCGCCAAGCGATCACGCAGCAGCTGCACCGTGACACCGAGGCGCTCCTCCCGATCACTGCGCTTGCTCGCCACCTGCTGCTGCACATCGCGGTAAGCCTC
>RFST01000072.1 GCA_009923855.1 Actinomycetota bacterium | reverse complement strand
CCGTTCGACCCGGTGGACGTGTCGAAGGCGACGAGGCCCTCACCGGTGTCGAGCACCACGGAATGGCTGAAACTTTCGACAACGGCGAGGTCGTCACGAATTTCCGACAATTCGTTGATGACCCGATTCGGGTGTATGTCGGTGTCGTTGTTATCGATGATGTGAGAAGACAGTGCGAGCAAGTCGGCCATCGCCGCAGCGTAGGTCACGGGCCCCGGCCGGAAACCGGTTGCGTCGCGGGCGACTACCGTCGTTGCATGGCACGCCTCCGTCAGGTTTCCCGCAGCAACGCCGATCCCGACCGCGTCGTTCCGATCTACGACTTCTTATTCGGTGATCGAGATCCCGTGGCTGAACCGGGCACGTCGACCGGTACGCCGGGCGACTGGTGGACCGTGTTCGCGCTCGTGCCCGACATCTTCACGCACTGTGTGTCGGGGTTCGGTCTGTATCGCAGCCCGGAACGTCGTCTCGACCCGCTGTTGCGTGAACTCGGTCAGACCCGAGCCGGGTGGCTGGTTGCCAGCCAGTTCGTGTATTCGCAGCACTGCAAGAGTTGCCGCGGGCTCGGCATGGACGAGGCCAAGATCACAGCGATCGCGCATTGGGAGGTGGCGGACTGCTTCTCGCCGGTGGAGCGGGCGTTGCTGGCCTACACCGACTACCTGGTCGATCAGCATGGTCGCGTGCCACAGGCCGTGTTCGATGAACTTCGTCGTCACCTCGACGATGAGGAGATTCTGGAATTCACCTACATCACGTCGCTGTATTTCATGCATGCGGTGATGACGCGGGCCCTTCGCCTTGAGTTCGATGACCGCGACGATCCGATTGTGGAAGTGGACGCTCCCGATGGTTTCGATGCGGCTGTGTTCGCCACCGACGGGCGTCGGAGCGATCGGTCATGACAAACGAGCGTTTCGAGATTCGCGGTGTGAACCACATCGCACTCGTGTCGTCCGATATGGCGCGCACCGTCGCGTTCTACCGAGATGTCTTGGGCATGCAATTGGTGAAGACCATCGACATGCCCGGTGGTGGCCAGCACTTTTTCTTCGATATGGGTAACGATGACTGCCTGGCGTTCTTCTGGTTTCCCGGGGCACCGCCGGCCGCGCCCGGGGTGGGAAATGCGCCAGGGATGCCCGACCGCACCGATATCCGCACCGCGCACGGCTCGATGAATCATCTGGCCTTCGATGTGCCTCTCGAACATTTCGAGGAGTACCGCCAGCGTCTGATCGATGCCGGGGTGGAGGTGTCGGCCATCCTCGACCATGACGATTCTGAACTGACGATCGCGCCCGAGTTCCACGAGGGTGTCTTCGTGCGGTCGTTCTATTTCCGTGACCCCGACGGCATCTTGCTCGAGTTTGCCTCGTGGACCCGCCCGATGGGGCGTGCCGATGATGTGGCTATCCCACCGGTGGATGCCACCGGTCGGCACGTGAGCTGATGGGTGTACGACGCACTGTGCGGCCCGCCTCCGGGCCGACGACAGCCGACTGACAGACTCGCCTCATGCACGTCGACACCTTGTTCATCCGTGGCGACATCACCACATTCGATCCTGAACGGCCGTCGGCAACCTCGTTGGCTGTTCTCGGGGGCCGTGTGCTGGCCGTCGGCGATGATGACCTTGTTGAGCGCTTCAGCGCCGACCGGGTGATCGACCTCGGTGGTCGTTGTGTGGTGCCGGGCTTCAACGATGCCCATAACCACATGGTGTTCTTCGGGATGACCCTCGCTGATGTCGATTGTTCGTCACCGCCGATGCGCTCGGTCGCCGATATCTGCGACGCGATTCGGCGTCGCGCGGCGGAGACCCCTGCCGGTGGTTGGGTCACCGGGTCGGGATACGACCAGAACAAGCTGGCCGAGGGGCGTCACCCGACCGCTGCCGAACTCGATGCGGCCGCACCGAATCATCGGGTGTGGTTGAAACACACATCCGGGCATATGTGCACGGTGAATACCGCGGTGCTTGACATGATCCGTGACACACCGGTGCCGTCGGGTGGGGAGATGGGAGTCGATGCCGACGGGCACTGGAACGGCCTCGTCATGGAACAGGCACAGGCAATGGTGCGCGACCTCGTGTATCCGGTCGGGGTCGATCGCATTGTGGACGCACTTGACCAGGCATCGCGCCGATACCTGGCTGAGGGCATCACATCGGCGACCGAGGCCGGAGTGGGAGCAGGTCTCGTGGCTCATTCTCCCGTGGAGATCGCCGCGTGGATGGAGGCTCGTCGGCGCGGTGTGCTCGGCATTCGCGCGAACCTGCTGGTGGCGGTCGAAGCCCTGCGTCACATTCACCACGCTGATGGTGAGGAACCGCTGTTCGCACTCGACGGCGGTATTCATTCGGGTCTGGGCGATGAGTGGCTGCGGATCGGCGGGACGAAGATCTTCTCGGATGGATCGTTGATCGGTCGGACGGCGGCGATGTTTGACCCGTTCACCGGCGATGGGCCCGGTGGTGAATGCAACTGCGGTTTTTTCCAAACCGATCCCGATGTGCTGCGCACCCTCATCATCGATGCGCACCGTTCGAACTGGCAGGTCTGCACCCACGCCATCGGTGACCGCGCCGTCGCCACGGTGCTAGAGGCTTACGAGGAGGCGCAGCGGTTGTATCCGCGCGCTGGTGCACGCCATCGCATCGAGCACTGCGGAGTGTTGCAGGAGAAGTATCTCGATCGCGTTGCTGCGGCGGGTGTGGTGCCCGTGCCCCAAGGGCGGTTCATCTCCGAGATCGGTGACGGGATGAAAGGAGCGCTCGGCGTGCACCGCACCCCCGACGCCTATCGTCAGCGGTCCTTCCTCGATCGAGGCATTCCGCTACCGGGTTCCAGCGATCGCCCAGTGGTGAATGGCGCACCTCTGCTCGGCATCCACGACATGGTGAATCAGCGCACGGCCTCGGGAGAACCCTTCGTTCCCCATGAGGCGCTGACCGTGCACGAAGCCGTGCACGCCTACACGCGTGGCTCGGCCTATGCCGCTCATGAAGAGCAGTACAAGGGTGCGTTGGCGCCGGGCATGGTGGCCGACTTCGTCGCTCTCGGAGCCGACATCTTCTCCATCGATCGCGACGGCATCGGCGAGACCCCGGTGGATGCGACCGTGGTCGGCGGAGTGATCGCTCACGACGCGGTCGGGTTGGGAGGTTGATGATGTCGAATTATGAATACGAACTTCTGGAAGTCGAGGTCAGCGATGGGGTCGCCACCGTCACCATCGACAACCCGCCGATCAACTTGATGACCTCCACCCTGTTCCGGTCGCTGGCCAAATGCTCGGCGCAACTTGCCGATGATGACGATGTGCGGGTGGTGGTGCTGCGCAGTGCAGTGGACGGTTTCTTCATCGCGCATTTCGACGTGGCCGCCATCTTGGAGTTCCCCATCGATGGCGCGGCGCAGGAGGAACCCGACCTCGGTGGCTTCGACCGGATGTGCGAGGCCTTCCGCACGATGGACAAGGTGACCATCGCAGAGTTGCGCGGTCGTGTGGGCGGTGGCGGTGGCGAGGTGTCGGCTGCATGCGACATGCGCTTTGGTGATCGGGAGACCTTCGCGTGGAACCAGATGGAGGTTCCCCTCGGCATCCTTCCCGGTGGTGGCGGCACGCAACGGTTGCCACGCCTCATCGGCGCGGGACGCGCGATGGAAGTGGTGGTCGGCGCGGTGGACGTCAATGCCGACACCGCGGAGCGTTGGGGCTTCTTGAACCGGGCCTATCCGGGTGCCGAACTCTCTGCGGCGGTCGACGCCCTCGCACGTCGCATTGCCTCGTTTCCCGTGTCGGCGGTGCGCCACGCCAAACGTGCGGTGCTGGCGGCAGAAGAACTACCCCTCGTCGATGGCCTGCGACGCGAAACCTTCCTGTTCCAGTCGATCCTGCGCGACCCCGAAGCGGCTCCGACGATGCGAGCCTTCTTGGACGCGGGTGGTCAGACGCCCGAGTTCGAATCGCGTGTGGGCGATGCCATGGGAGAACTACACGCCCGAGGTGACGGTTGACCGCAGGCCCGGGAGCGGTTGCTCACCTGAACTGCAGGCCGGTGAACTCACCGGTGGAGCGCCACTGATCGATGTAGTTGAAATAGGCCACCGGGCCGTCGGGGTGGCCGAGTCCGGCACGGCGTTGGGCCCCGGAGGCCTCTTGTCCTTCATTGTTGTAGTAGCCAGGGGTGCAGGTGGGATCGCCCCCAAAGCTGCGTCCACCGGCATCGAGTAGGTCGACCCATTCGGCTTCGGCTGTAGCGGTGACTTCTACTTCGGTGGCGGCCCGTGCGTCGGCGTGAGCGATCACCGCTGCCATGGTGGCGGCTGCTTCCACAAGGTTGTGTGGCACATTCGAGATCAGGTTCGCGCCTTGGGCGTGACCGATCACGTACATGTTGGGGAAACCGTGCACGTGCATGCCGTGGAAACTCACCATGCCGTCGGCCCAGGCCGCCGACAGCGTGAGGCCATCGCGGCCCACCGGGTCGACGCCGGCTCGTCGGGTGAACTCGGTTCCCACTTCGAACCCCGATGCGAAGATCAACACGTCGAGTTCCCACTCGCGACCCGCGGCGATGACACCTCGTTCGGTCACCGACTCGACGCCGCGCCCGTCGGTGTCGACAAGGTGGACGTTCGAGCGGTTGTAGGTGTCGAGGTAGTCGTCGTGGAAGCAGGGCCGCTTGCATAACTGCCGGTACCAGGGCTTCAGCGCCTCAGCTGTCGCGGGGTCGGACACCACGTCATCCACGCGACTGCGTATTTCGTTCATCTTCTCGTCGTCGCTCTCGTGGTAGGCAGCGACGAGTGCCTCAGGGCCGCTGCGCTCAGGATGTTCCAGCACTTTGTCGCGGATGCGTTGGGCGATATCGGTCCATCCGTCGCGCACCAGATCGCGATCGGCAAATCCTCCGGTCTGTAACACGGTGAAGTTCTCTCGCCAGCGGCGCTGCCATCCGGGCCCGAGGTCCGGGGCCAACTCGTCGGGGTCGAGAGCGTGGTTGTTGCGAATATCGATCGACGACGGGGTGCGCTGGAACACGAACAATTCACCGGCGGCCCGACCGAGATGAGGGATGCATTGCACGGCGGTGGCGCCGGTGCCGATGATGCCCACCCGCTTGTCGGCCAAGAGGTCCATCGGGCCGCCATCGGGGGAGCCACCGGTCACCGAATAGTCCCATCGGCTTGTATGGAAACTGGCGCCGGCGAAGTCGGTAATTCCGGGCAGACCAGGCAGTTTCGGCTTCGACAGAGGCCCGGTGCCGATGCCCATATGACGGGCCCGCACCTCGTCGCCTCGATCGGTGGTGATCATCCACTGGTGATGCTCGGCATCCCAACGTGCACCGGTGACCCGCGTCGACAGCAGCGCGTCGTCATAGAGGCCGAAATGGTTGGCGATGCGTTGGCAGTGGGCATGGATCTCAGGGCCCTTTACGTATTTTTCCGACGGGAAATAGCCGGTCTCCTCCAGCAGCGGCAGGTAGATCAACGATGCGGTGTCGCACTGCGCGCCGGGATATCGATTCCAGTACCACGTGCCGCCCACATCTCCTGCGGTATCGATCAAGCGCACTTGGTTGATGCCCGCAGATTTCAGCGAGGCACCAGCGACAAGACCGGAGAATCCCGCCCCGACGAAGGCGACATCGCAGGCCGTGTCGGGGGTGTCGATCACAGCGGCACGTGGGGTGACGTCGGTGTACGGGTCGTCGACGTAGTCGGCGAACACCCCTGATGCCTCGATGTACTGATCGTTACCGTCCGCGCGAAGCCGTTTGGCTCGTTCGGCCGCGTATTTCTCACGCAGTTCGTCAGCGGTCGGTGCGGGCGCCATGGGCGAACCGTGCCACATCTTCACCCAGTGGTGCGAGTCGTCGTCGGCTATTGCTGTGGGCGACTACCGTTGTCTGTTCAACCATGAACTACATACCTCCATCTGAACATCAGGTGTTGGTGTTCCTGGTCCAACTTTCGGTCCTGCTGGTGGCGGCCCGACTGTTCGGCCAGGCGTGCAAGCGCCTCGGACAGCCGGCTGTGGTCGGCGAGTTGGCCGCTGGCGTGCTCATCGGCCCATCGGTATTCGGTCGTGTCGCACCCGACGCATTCGAGTGGCTGTTCCCTGCCGACGACGTGCAGTCGGGCATGTTGTTCACGATCGGCTGGCTGGGCGTGATGCTGCTGCTGGTTATGACCGGTTTCGAGACCGATCTGGCCCTGATCGGCAGGTTGGGGCGGGCAGCGGTGTGGGTCAGTGTGGGGTCGCTTGTGCTGCCGTTCGCCATGGGCGCGGCGTTGGGTGCGGTGATCCCCGAATCGTTCCTGTTCGCCGGGGAAGACCGGGTGATCTTCGGCCTGTTCCTCGCCACTGGGCTGACCATCTCCTCGTTGCCGGTGATCGCCACGATCCTCACCGATCTGCGACTGCTGCGACGGAACTTCGGTCAGTTGACCATCGCGGCGGGTATGGCCAACGACGTGGTGGGCTGGGTGGCTTTGGGCCTGATCGCTGGTCTGGTGTCCACCGGCCGGTTCGTGTTGAGCGAGTTCTTGACCACGCTGTTTGGCCTGCTGGTCTTTCTGGCGATCGCTGCGGCGCTTGGTCAGCGCATCGTCGACACGGTGCTGCTCAGCCTTCGCCGGCGCGATGTGGGTGTTGCCGGATGGGTGACGATGTGCATTGCGATGTCGCTCGGCCTCGGCGCGGTCACCCAAGCCCTCGGTGTGGAAGCAGTGCTCGGTGCATTCGTGGCCGGCATCTTGCTCGGGCGTTCGCGGTACACCCGCCGCGATGTGGAAGAGCAGATCGAGACGATCACGTCGTCGGTGCTTGCGCCAATCTTTTTTGCCACCGCGGGTCTCCGCGTCGACATTGCCCTGTTGGCCGATGTGGAGGTGTTGGTGTGGGCGGTCGTGCTGATCGCTGTGGCCACGGTGTCGAAGTTCGCAGGCTCGTGGGCCGGTGCCCGGCTGTCGGGCTTGGAACATCGTGAAGGGTTCGCCCTCGGCATGGCGCTCAATGCCCGCGGTGCTCTGGGCATCATCATCGCCGCGGTCGGCCTCGACCTCGGTGTGTTCAACGATGCGTCGTACGTGATCGTGGTGGTGATGGCAATTGCGACCAGCGTGGTGGCCCCACCCGCGTTGCGGGCTCTGGTGTCGGGCTGGGCCGGTTCCGCCGAGGAGCAGGCGCGACTGAAACGCGAGGAGCAGTTGGCCGGCAACCTGCTGGTGCGCAGCGGCAACATGTTGGTGCCGGTGACATCGGGGAACTGTGCCGCGCCGCTGATGGGCTTCCTCGGTCATGGATTCCCAGCCGAGATGGGTGTCACCTTGTTGTCTGTGCCGGGAACTGAACCGTCCGAGACGGCGATGTCGACCTGTGCGGAACTGTTGGGCGATCGTCGGGTGGATCGCGCGATCGGCAGCGGCGATGCGATGTCGGCGGTCGCCTCGCAGTTGCAGGTGGGCTACGACCTCTCGGTAGCGCTCGTGCCACCCGATGTGGAGTGGCCAGATATCGATGATGTCACCCGTGCGGTGCTGGCACACCGTGATGCCCCGGTGGTGGTCTTACGTCCGACTCCCACGCAGATGTCGGCCATGTCGGGATTCCGTCGGGTGCTGTTGCCGGTGTCGGCCACCCGGCCATCGCGAGCAGCAGCGGAACTCGCTATTTCGTTCGCGGCGGCGTCGGGCGCGGTGGTGAAACTGCTGCACGTGAACCCCACCGAGGCCCCTACCCAGGTGCAGAGGATCATCCGCTCAACATTCCGCAGCCACGAGCGCACCGTGGGTTCCTATGCCGATCCGGTCGGCCTGCAACTACTGCAGGCCACGATGACCACGGCCCGGGAGGCAGGAGTGCGGTGTGATCGCATCTTTTCCGAGCACCATTCGAAGGCCGAGGCCATTCTCGATGCTGCGGCGTCGCATTATTGCGATGTGATCCTGCTCGGTGTGGAGGCCCAAGAGGTGGCCGGTGAAGCGTTCCTCGGTCAGACCACGCGCCGAGTGTTGGCGACATCACCGACTGCGGTCGGCGTAGTGGTGTGGCCGTCATCGTGAGCGGTGCGCAATGGGTGTGACGGTCGCCGTGGTCATGGCGATGCGTGCCGAGGCGGCACCGGTGATTTCTGGTCTGGGAGCGCACGAGGTTGCTGCTCCCGCTGCGTTGCCGCATCGGTGGTACGTGACCGAGGAGGTCGACGGGGCGCGGGTGGTGATCGCGGTAAATGGTGTTGATGCGCGCCACGGTGTTGATCTGATCGGCACCGAGCCGGCGGTGATGAACACCACCGCGGTATGTGCGGCGTTCAGCCCGGATGTGGTCATATCGGCTGGCACGGCCGGCGGGTGGATGCGCGCTGACGCCGAGGTGGGTGATGTGTATGTGTCGTGGCCCCATGTGGTGCGCCACGATCGCCGGATCGATCTCGATGGTTTGCGCGAGTACGGCATCGGTCGACACGAGGTGTGGGATGGCGCGCCAGACCTCGCTGTGCACCTCGGTGCCCGGTTGGGTGTGGTCACCACATCGAATGCCCTCGATGAGAGCGACATCGACCGCGACTGGATTCTCGACCTGCGCGGCGAGGTGAAAGAGATGGAGGCTGCGGCAGTGGCGTGGGTGTGCGAAGTGCACGGTGTGCCGTTCGTGGCGGTGAAGACGATTACCGATCTTGTGGATCATCCGGCTCCGACCGCCGAGCAGTTCAGCGCGAACTTGTCGGCTGCATCGACCCGGCTCGCCGAGGTGGTCCCGACGTCGGCG
>RFST01000071.1 GCA_009923855.1 Actinomycetota bacterium | reverse complement strand
TCGAGGGGCTGAAGCGCTCCGATGGCATCCACGCCGCAGCGGTGGTGATCACGAAGGAACCCGTCACCGAGTACCTGCCGATTCAGCGCAAACCCGAGTCGGGTAAAGATCCCGCCGATGCGCCCATCGTCACCCAGTACGAGATGCACGGGGTGGAAGAACTCGGACTGCTCAAGATGGACTTCTTGGGTCTGCGCAACCTCGACGTGATCAGCGACAGCCAAGAATTGATTCGACGCCGAGAGCCGGATTTCAACATCGACACGATTGCACTTGACGACGCGCCCACGTTCGAGCTGCTGTCGCGGGGCGACACCGTGGGCGTGTTCCAGTTGGAGTCACCGCCCATGCGGCAGTTGTTACGTCGCATGGCGCCGAGCTCGTTCGAGGACGTATCCGCTGTGCTCGCGCTGTACCGGCCAGGTCCGATGAGCGTGAACATGCACAACGACTACGCCGACCGCAAGAACGGTCGTCAAGACGTTGCGTTCTTCCATCCAGATGCCGAGCCGGTTCTCGACGACACCTTCGGCTTGATGATCTATCAAGAGAGCGTCATGAGGGTGGCGCAGAAGTTCGCCGGGTACTCGCTCGCCCAAGCCGACAACCTCCGCAAGGCCTGTGGCAAGAAGCAGCGTGAATTGATGGAGGCCGAGCGATCCAAGTTCGAGGACGGATGTGACACCACCGGATACGGACGTGAGCTCGGTTCACAACTATTCGACACGATCGAGAAGTTCGCTGACTACGCCTTCAACAAGAGCCACACCTTCGGATACGGATTGGTGACCTATCAGACCGCATACCTCAAGGCCCATTATCCGGTCGAGTACTTGGCGTGTCTGCTGACCAGCGTCAAAGACAAGCTGGAGAAGGCAGCGGTGTACCTCGCCGACTGCCGGGCGGCTGGCATTCGGGTGCTCACCCCTGACATCAACCGGTCAGAGACCGACTTCGCGACACTGCAGCCCGATGATTTGCCCGATGACATCGAGCTGCCGGTCGGGTCCCCGGGGGCGATCACGTTCGGGTTGTCGGCCGTGCGCAACGTGGGCGAGGGTCTGGTGCGACAGTTGGTGGCCGAACGCGACGAGAACGGCCCCTACAACTCGTTCCACGAGTTTGCCGATCGTGCACCCGAGCAGGTTCTCAACAAGCGTGCCGTGGAGTCAATGATCAAAGCGGGTGCCTTTGATCGCTGCGGCCACAGCCGTCTGGGGTTGCTCAGCGTGTATGAGGAGATCATCGATCGCGCGGTGCGTGCGCGCCGTGAGCGCGAGCAGGGCATCATGACGTTGTTCGGTGACGGACCGGCCGATGACGACGTGGATGCGTTCGATGATCGGGTGGTGATCCCCGCCGACGAGTGGGACAAATCAACCCTTCTGCGCAACGAGAAGGAGATGTTGGGGCTGTACGTCTCGGACCATCCTCTTTTCGGCCTCGAGGCAGCGTTGCGGCGGCGTACCGAACATGCTGTGGCCGACCTGGCTGACCTCGATGATGGCAGTTCGGTTGTGGTCGGCGGTGTGGTCACTGGGCTGGCGCGCAAGTACACCAAAAAGGGCGACCCCATGGCGGTGTTCATGCTGGAAGACCTCGTCGATGCGGTTGAAGTGACGCTGTTTCCCCGTACCTATGCCTCGATCGGGTCTCGTATCGAAGATGACCGCATCGTCGCCGTGCACGCCCGACTCGATCGTCGTGACGACCGAGTGGCGCTCATTGCCCAAGATGTCGTGATGCTCAGCGGACTGGAAGAAGGACCAGCACCGCTGTTGCGTATGCGGTTGCCGTCAGGAGGCACCGATCGTGAATCGCTGATGCGGTTGCGGTCGATCATCGTGGAGTATCCGGGGTCATCAGCGGTTGAAATCGATCTTGGTGGTGGGCGAGCACTTCGGCTGTCCGACGATTTTCGTGTGGATCTCGATCGTGCAGTTGGCGAACTCCGAGTGGCGTTCGGCCACGAGTCGGTGCTGCTCTGAGCCGTCGCTTCTCATTCCGGTGGCCGCGGGTGGCACAATGGTGTCTGACGACAGGGGAGAAGGGGTATGGCGTTCGACGTTGTCACCAATGATGCAAGCGCGCTGAGCGAAGAGGATCTGGCAGAGATGGCCGCGATGGGCGGCGCATTCGACGCTGAACAACTCACTGCGGCCGCCGAGGACTGGGTGCTGGCGACCACGGCACGCAGTGGCTCGGCACTGCACGGATACTGCTTTTCTACTCTGGAGCGCATCGGGGGAACACCCTGTGTGCTGCTGGGCGTGCTGAGCGTGAAGCGCACCTCTCGTCGTGACACCGCGTTGCGTGGGTTGATGCGCGAGGCATTCCATCGTGCCCTCATGGCCTTTCCCGATGAGGACGTTGTTGTGGGAGCGCGGTTCTGCAATGCCGACGGCATGGTGATCTTGAAAGATCTTGACGATGTCACCCCGACACCTGGAACGCGCGCTGTCGGTGAGGAGCGCGCTTGGGGCCGGCGTTTGGCCAAGCGCTTTGGAGTCGACGCCGATTACGACGCCGAATCATTCAGCGTGGCCAAGGGATCATCGGGCGGATTCATCGACGTGGAAGCAGCGAAGCCAAGTGAGGTCGATCCGGCCCGGGTCGCCCTCTTCGACGGTGTCGACGCCTCCATCGGCGGTGTTGTGATCGCCTACGGATGGTCGATGGCCGAGGATCTGGCGCGCCTTGGCGCGCGCTGACCGGTTCCGTTCGACGCCATCGTGGATCGCGAACATCCGGTCGCTGATCTTGCGCGGGAGCGCCGCATGTGCCGTTCCTATGAGGACCGGCCAATAGAGCGCAGCGTCTTGCTCGATGTCATCGACGTGGCATCGCGATCACCGAGCGCGGGCAAAACACAGGGACTGCACGTACTGGAACTGACCGGGTCGGATCGTGACCGTTACTGGAACATCACGCTGCCCGAGGAGCGCCGAGAGGGATTCGCCTGGCCCGGCCTATTGCGGGCCCCGACGCTGCTGATCCCCTTCGGAGATCCGCAGGCCTATGTCGAGCGCTATAGCGAACCCGACAAGTCCCGCACTGGTCTCGGTGTCGGGCCGGAGGCATGGACCACCCCGTACTGGCTTGTCGACGCGTCGATGGCGACGATGGCACTGCTACTCGCAGCCACCGAGCATGGCCTTGGGACGTTGCTCTTCGGCATGTTCGCCCACGAAGACGCGGTGCGTGCTGCCTTTTCGGTGCCAGAGCATTTTGTTGCTGTCGGTGTGGTGGCCATTGGGTACCCAGATGGGGCAACGCCGCGTCGCGGTCGCAGCGCCAATCGTCCTCGTCGTCGGGCCGACGAGATCTTGGCGACCCCCGATCGGTGGTCCCACGACATGTGTGGCGATTAGGCGACACGGTGGTGATCACGTGAGCGCCCGCCTGCTGAGGCACCTCCACGATCTCAGGCGTTGCTCAGTCGCCGAATGACCTCGGCGGCAGTCGTTGCCGGTAGATCGCACACGCCGCCATGGCAGATATGCACCGCGTCTGGTCCGTTGGCGCGGTGATGCCATAACGGAGTGGGCCATGGTTCCCCCCAGAGATGCACCAGATCCGGGCGGTCGATGCGATGTGCGGCGCGTTGCAGGTCAGCGTCGTCGCCGACCACCACCACTTCGGTGACGCCGCGATACCGGGTGTCGATAACGGCCACTCCGGCTGCGACCGAGGTGGGGTTGTCCGCTGCCCGGGCCGCGATCCGAGCGAGGATTCGGTCCGCCATATGCGCCCAGCGCTGCTCGTCGTGCAGGGAGGCCATGCGCAACATGGTGAGCGCCGCGAGCGAGTTCGTTGACATATCGGCATCGTCGGTGAACTCGCAGCGGTTGAGGATGGGGCCAGAGGTGCCGGCGGGGCGTGTGAACACCCCGCCGTTGTCGGCATCCCAGAAATGATCGAGTGCGATGTCGAGGACGTGCCGCGCGCGTTGATGCCAGTGGCCACCACCTGCCATCTCGCCTGTGCGGGTGAAGGCATCAGCCAGCGCGATGAGGTCATGCGCGGTCGCATCGAGTTCGGGGGTATCGCCACGCCGCAGGCGGAACCAACGGTCGCCATCGCGGTGGGTGGTGTCCAGCATGGTTGCGAGTTCGCGCGCGGCCTCAGCCCAATCGGAGCGCCCCGATAGTCGTGCGGCATCGGCAAGGGTTGCACACCATCGCGCGTTGGTAGCGGTGACCACGGTGTGATCCCGGCGCGGTTGCGCCCACTGACGTCGCATGGCGAGCACTGCGCGGCGTACCTGCCTGACGCGGTCGTCGTTGAGGAGGTTGGCATCGCTCAACACCGGTGCCCAGCGCTGATCGAACTCGCGGCGGGGATCACCGAGTCCCAACATGTCGACCACGTCATCGGCATCCGCCCCGCAGGCTGAGCGAACGTCATCGCGACTGAGCGTCAGGTGGCCGCCCTCGCGGACGATGCCGTCGCCACTGGGTCCATCGGCATCGATACCGGCGACATAGCCGCCACCGTCGGCGCGCCACGTGGTGAGTAGCGCGTCGATGGCTGCTGTCGCCACCAGTCCGTATCGGCGATGGCCAAGAGCAGACCATGCACGGAGGTGGGTGCGGATCAGCGCGGCCTGGTCGCCGAGACCGCGCTCGAAATGTGGTCGTTGCCATTCTCGGTCGGTGCAGTACCTCGCCCACGTGCAGGTGATCGGGTCGAACAGAGCGCCGGTATCGATGGCATCGAGGGTGGTGCTGACAACCTCTGCTGCATCGCTACCGCCGCTCGCCATGTGGGCGCGTAACACAAGATCGATCAGCGGTGTGGCAGGGAATTTTGGCCCGCGGCCGAATCCGCCGTAGTCACGGTCGTAGCCGGCCGCGATGGCGGCAAGGGTGCTGTCGACAACTGCGAGGTCCGCAGCGGCGGGTAGTGGCGCAGTGGTCGATGCCGGCGAGTTCGACATGATGGCATCGCGCACGCTGGCACAGTTTGACGCGACCTCGTCCCGTCGATCTCGCCACACAGCGACAACGGCGTCGAGTAACCCCAGCATGCGGTCGTGGTCGTAGTAGGTACCCGCCCAGAACACGGCACCGTCGGCATCGCACATCGTGGTGAGTGGCCACCCACCACCACCGGTGAGCGCAACGACTGCAGCCATGTGGGTGGCATCAACATCGGGGTGTTCTTCGCGGTCCACCTTGATCGCAACGAAGTCACGTCGGAGAGCCTCGCCGACGTCGGCGTGAACAAAGGTGTCCTCGTGCATCCGGTGGCACCAGTGGCATGAGTCGTAACCGATGCTGACCACGACCGGGACATCACGTCGACGGGCCTCATCGAAGGCATCGGCGCACCAGGGCCACCAGTCAACCGGATCGTTGGCATGCGCCAGCAGATACGGCGATGTGCACTCACCAAGGCGATTCATGTCACCTGTGCAGCGGTGATGTGGTCGACGACACGCTTGGCGATATGGGCGATGTGGCCGTGAAGGAAATGGTCCGCGCCGTCGATGACCGCGAGATCGTAATCAGGTGCCCATGCACGCAATGTGGCCGGTGAGACGATGGTGTCGTGCGCGCCGACGACAAGTAGGCAGCCGTCCGGTGGCGCAGGGAGATGCATCATGTTCGCTGGTGGGGCCACAAATGCGCACGCTGCGTCCCACGTTCCTGCCGCATGATGGGCCATGAGGCCCGCTCCGAAGGAGTACCCGACGAGTGCGGGCGGGTCCGGAGTTGTGTCGTGAACACAGTCGATGGCGGCCAGCAGATCCGCCATCGGTCCACTCGGTGGCGTGTCACCGGCTCCCTCTGGTCGCAGTGCCGGGGCGATCGCCCATCCGCCCTGGCCAGCCACCTGTTCGCCAATTGCCTGTAGGAGCGGGTGGTTGCGGTCGCCGCCGTAGAGAGGGTGTGGATGGGCGAGCACCACGGCCCACCCGGTGCGGTCGCCGATCACCGAGCAGGGCACTGCACGGCCATCGGCGGCGACCAACTCGTCTGAGGTCCACTGCGCAGGTGCCACGAGGCCACGGTACCCTCGCCGCGTGAGCTCCGATCGCGACAAGCTGCCGATCAAGATGCTGAATGACCGGCTGTTGGTGCGCGTCGGTCGAGATGACGGTGAACGCCGGTCGAACGGTGGCATTTTGATTCCGGCGACCGCGCAGATGGCCAAACGTCTGGTGTGGGCCGAGGTCGTGGCCGTCGGGCCGAACGTCCGCGCCGCAGAAGCGGAGGACCGCGTTCTGTTCAGCCCCGACGATCGCTACGAGGTGGAGGTCCAGGGCGAGGACCTCATCATGCTGCGCGAGCGGGATATCCATGCCGTAGCCGCCGAGCGCATCGAGGCCTCCACCGGTCTGTATTTGTGACCGCGCCCTGCACTGCCGACCTCGGCATGTGGTTCCCTAGGCTGATCGCGTGACCTACGAGCGAATCGAACCCACCGCCGATCAACTCGACGCCGTGCGTTTCAACGCGGACGGACTGGTGCCGGCGATTGCCCAAGATGTCACCACCAAAGAGGTGCTGATGATGGCGTGGATGAACGCCGAGTCGCTCCAGCGCACATTCGACGAGGGGCGAATGGTCTACTGGTCGCGTAGTCGTTCGGAACTGTGGCGCAAGGGTGACACCAGCGGTGACCATCAAGATGTCCACGAGGCCTACTACGACTGTGACGGTGACACCTTGTTGTTCATAGTGCACCAACACGGCCGTGGTGCCTGCCACACCGGTGAGCGGACCTGTTTTTTCCGCGCGTTCGGATGACGGCAACCCAATGAGGGTCGAGTTGCACCCCGACCGCGACGAGTTCCACCGCCTCGCCGCAACCCACACGGTTGTGCCCGTGTGGGCTGAAGTTGTCGCCGATACCGAGACCCCAGTGTCCGCCTACCTGAAACTGGTCGGCGATGGCGTCGGCTTTCTGCTCGAGTCCGTCGAACACGGTGAGCGATGGAGCAGATTCTCCTTCGTTGGTCGCGACCCGGTGGCCACGCTCGTGGCCCGCGGTAACGAGGTAACGATCGACGGCGACCCTGGGGTGGCGGTTCCCACCGACCGCGGAATGCTGGCCGCACTCGAAGCGCTCGTCGACGGCCACAGCACGCCGCAGTTTGATGACCTCCCGCCGATGTACGGCGGCGTCATGGGGTACCTCGGTTACGACGTTGTGCGTGAAGTCGAGCATCTGCCTCATGTGCCGACCGACGACCATCACATGCCCGATGCAGTGATGAGCATCATCGGGTCGCTGGCCGCATTCGACCACTGGCGCCAACGCGTCTACCTCATCGAGTCGGTCCTCACCACGTCAGCCGACGGTGCACACGCCGAGTCTGCGGCACTCGACAAGGCCTATGACCGAGCAGCGGCGTCGGTTGCTGCCGCGGTGGAACGTCTGTCGACACCGTTGGACATGGATCCGATCGCACCACCTCGCCCTGATGCCGAACGTCCTGCGGCGGTGTCGTCGCTGCCCGATGGCCGGTACCGCGACGCGGTGGCCGTGGCCAAGGAGCACGTGCATGCCGGCGATGTTTTCCAGGTGGTGCTGTCGCAGCGATTCGACATCGAACTCGATGTCGCTCCCTTTGACGTGTACCGGGTGTTACGGCAATTGAACCCGAGTCCGTACATGTATTACCTCCGTGAGGAGCACTGCACGCTGGTGGGATCGTCGCCTGAGCCGATGGTCCAGTTGCGTGGCCGCACCGTGATCTCCCGGCCGATCGCGGGCACTCGGCGCCGTGGTGTTGATGATGAGCACGATCGCCGTCTCGCTGCCGAACTCATCGAACATCCCAAAGAACGAGCCGAGCATGTGATGTTGGTTGATCTCGCTCGGAACGATGTTGGGCGGGTGGCCGAGTACGGCAGCGTGCATCCAGATGAGTTGATGACCCTCGAGAGGTACAGCCATGTGATGCACCTCACCTCGCAGGTCTCGGGAACGCTGCGCGACGGTCTCGGACCGATTGATGTTCTGCGTGCCACCATGCCGGCCGGCACGGTGAGCGGAGCGCCGAAGGTCCGCGCCATGGAGATCATCGACGAACTCGAACCGGTGAAACGTGGTCCCTACGCTGGCGTGGTTGGGTACCTCGACTGGTCGGGCAATCTCGATACCGCCATTTGTATCCGCACCATGTTCGTGCGAGATGACGACCGGGTGGCCTCGCTGCAAGCGGGGGCAGGAATCGTTGCGGACTCCATACCCGAGGATGAAGACCTCGAATGTCACAACAAAGCGGCGGCCCTGCTCGCCGCAGTGGCGGCAGCCAAGGAGATGCGTCGATGAGTTGTGATCTCGACGCGGTTCGCTGGGAGATGCCCGAGCCAGCATCTCGCCTTGCGGCCGCAGATACCTGGAGCACCGCGTCGAGGGGGGTTCTGCGAGTCAGCGGCCCGGACGCACTGAGTTACCTCCACTCGCAGTGCAGTCAGCGCCTCGATGATCTCGCTCTCGATATCGGCGACGACGCGCGCTTCGCGAAGCTGGATGCCCAGCTTGTTCAGTTCCAGCCCCAGATAGGCCAGGTTTGCGTCCTTTGTCCGGCCGGACAGAATCTCGTTGCCGATAATCAGGACGGCGGCGGCAACGCGGCGGGTTTCGGTCATCGGTCTGGTGTCCCCGGAACTCAGGATTTTTCCTGCGTGTAGCCCAGGCCGCGCATGCACTGGGCGAACAGTTTCTCGAAGCTGCGCGCGGCGCGCAGATCACGGGTGTCCTGGACCACCGCGCGCACATCGTCCCGCCCGCCGGGGATCGACGTGCGGATATCGCGGGTAACGTTGTCGTCACGCACCGTCGCTCGTTCCGCCATCGCCCGGCAGGACGCCTGGTCAACGCGCATCTGGTCCT
>RFST01000008.1 GCA_009923855.1 Actinomycetota bacterium | reverse complement strand
GCCATCTCGACGTCTGGGTGAACAACGTCGGGGGTTCCGATGAGAAAGACGTGCATCTTCTCGTCGACACGTCCGATGACATCTTCCGATCGCAATTGGAACTGAACCTCACCTCGGCGTTCCAGGGTTGTCGTGCTGCCGCGGCGAATATGCCCGACGGCGGCGTGATCGTGAACATCACGTCGGGGGCCGGCACGCGCGGTTCGCCCTACACCGGTCCGTATGCGGCCGCCAAGGCCGGCCTGATCAACCTCACCCAGACGCTCGCCCTCGAATTGGCAGAGCGGGGTATCAGGGTGAACTCGGTGTCACCTGGTCCGGTGATCACCGAGGCCTACCTCGAGGTGTTGGGCGTAGAGAACCAGTTGGACGAGTTGGTGCGCACGATCCCGCTCGGTCGGGCCGGCACTCCCGATGACATCGCGTCGATGGTGTTGCTGCTCTGCTCCCCCGCCGGCGGTTGGATCACGGGTGAACACCATCTGGTTGCCGGTGGACGCACCCAGCGAAGCTACCAGTACAAGCCAAAGGAGTCCTGATGGATGACACGACCGACACCAACTATGTGAACTCCTACGAGGATGTGTCGAAGTTTCACCTCGACACCGACCGCGAACAGGCCCTGCTCGATGCTCAGACCGAGTGCACCTTCATGTGGACCACCCGTACCGGTGACCCCGTCGGTGTGGTCATGAACTACGTACACCACGACGGCCGGTTCTGGATCACCTGTACCCGTCAGCGCAAACGGGTCGCAGCGGTAGAGGCTCGGCCACGTGTCGCGGTGGCGATCACATCGCGCGGCACAGATATCGGGGTGTCACAGGCCGTCACCTACAAAGGTGATGCGATCATCCACGATGACCGAGCCACCCTCGAATGGATGTATGCCGCGCTCGCCGCGAAGGTGCGACCGGAGAGCACCGAGCGCCAGGAGGCCTTCATCCACCATCTCGACAGCCCCGGGCGGGTCGTGATCGAGATTGTGCCGACCGACCGGATCGGATTCGACTCCGAGGCGATGTTCAAGAATTCGCCAGCCGGTCCAAGCCGCACCAAGGTCTGAGACCGCACATCGGTGCGCAGCTCACACGCTGCGCGTTACATGAAGGGATCGCGGCCATCCCACCCGTTCGCGGCGGCGGCAACCATCTCGTAGAAACCCACCAGCCCCGGTGAGCGCTCATACAACTCGATGAGATGATCGGGGCCGTCGGCTGCGGTGCATTCCAGGAAGTGGAACCACACATCGGTGGACGTGCGCGCGCTCATCACCGTGGTGTACCCGTGCGCATGGAGGTGCGCGATCGCCGCCTCGAGATCGTCGACGATGTGGGCCACGTGGTGCAGCCCCGACTCGTCCGGGCCGAACCGTTCCCGCACCGCGCTCGGGGCGCTGCCGTGATCCTGCACCAGTTCGACCATCACCGATCCCCACTGGCCGTATGCCGAACTGTGGTCGAACACCGACGCCTCACCGCGATACCAGACCTCGTCAAGTTCGATATGGCGCCGCACGATGAACGGTCCGGCACCGACCCGGGTGGCCCAGTGCGCCACGGCCCGATCAACATCGGGCACTGCATAGGCAATCTGTGCCGGAGTTCCAAGCCCTGCAGGCACAACCATGTGCGGAGTGTAGAACCATCGACCAGGTCGGCTCAGATGGGAAACATGATCATCTGCGGCAGGAGTTAGTCGAGAGTTCAACTCCGGTACCTATCTAGACAACCCGGTGCCCACTTTCGACTGTGATCGTCGTGATCGTGAACGTTGAAGAGCGCGCAGAATTGCTGGCCGCAGCCGACGTCACGGCTATCAGCGACGTGGCCGATCAGCTCATTGCCCTACACGGCGAGCCCCTCGTGATCTCTCCACCCGAGACGGCACTCGTCGCCCTTGATGTGCGCGAACCTGTGGAAAGCATCAGGTTCCGGGTTGGTGACGTTCTTGTCACCAGAGCCGAGGTCGACATGTCTGGTCATGCAGGTTGGGCCATCCGGCCAGGCGACGACCACCTTGGAGCCCTCGCTGCTGCTATCTGCGCCGCTGTCGGTGATTCCGGCATCGCCGGAGCTGACTTGGTTGATTCGCTATGTGCTCGTGCGTCTGCCCTCAAGGCAGCAGCTGATCAGGCAGAGTGGGCCGATGTCATCACCACTCGGGTGGAATTCGAGGAGCTCGACTGATGACAACGATGCCGAGCACACGAGTCACCGCCGCCCTCCAACAGGCGACCCGCGATGCACAGCCCATATTTAGGGGGCTTGTCGACGCGATCTCTCATCCCGCTCGGCCGGTCAAATTACATACGACCAGTATCGATCTGCCGACGGTCCTAGTTCCCGCCGCAGTCTTAGCTGACGTCACATCTCGCGTTGCGCTCATTGGCCCATCCGACATCATTCAGCCAATCGGTGATGCTCTCGTACGGGTCACCGGCTGCCAACTCAGCGAGCCTGCCGACGCCGACCTCGTTATCTCGACGACCGACCTCGACCCACACACGTTGGGCAGCCTTCGCCGCGGTACGTCGGCTGCTCCCGAGACAGCCGCCACCGTCTTTATCGCCTGCGACGAGATCCAGGGCACGATGCACGCAACAGAATTCATGGCATGCGGACCCGGAGCACACGACGGGCGTTGCTGCACCGTGAGCGGCATGGACACCGCTCTCGCATGGATGGTGACCCAGCCCAATGATTTTCCGTGCGGTATCGACATCTTCATCATCTCCGCGGACTCGTCCGTTGTTGCAATCCCTCGAAGCAACCGCGTCACGCTCACGGGAGGTGTGTAATGGGGTACGCCGCAGCCCGAGGAGGTCTGGCTGCAATCCGCGCTGCCGAGAGCCTCGTGCAACAGTTGCGTGAGCAGGCCACCACGACCACACCCGCCGACATTCAGTTGATTGAACATTTCGGCGCACTTGTCGACCGGGTGATGGGAGAAGGCGGAGTGTGGGGGCCGGAGATGGCCGCAGCCGCTCTTCGCCAAGGTGGCGGCGACCCCATCGAGGCTGCGCACCTCATCAGGTCAAAACGATCCACGCTCGCCGTCATCGCTGTCGCTCGCGCCGATGCCGACGAGATCCAGGTCCTGCGTCGGATCGTGCCGGCGTACCGCACACCTCCAGGAGCGCAAATCCTTGGAGCGACATCTGACTATGCGGGCAGGATTCTGGATATGTCGCCGCCGTCAACGCCGGCGGATAGGCACGTCACGAATCCAGCGCAGCAGACCGCAGTCGTCGAGAATGGCGATCGAACACCCCAACGTCTCTTGAGCGTGCTGAGAGACCTTGACCTCGTTGTGGATCGTCGCCGTGACGATGACCCCGAACCCTTTGACATCACGCAGGTTGCTGCGAGGCCACCTGCTCCTCGCTCCGCGCGGCTGTCTGCGATGGCCCGGGCAGAGACGGGCGCGCTCGTCAACGTGTGGTACCGCAACATCTTGGGCCCCGACGGCTACCTCCACGAGATCACTCTGGGCGAAGTTCGGCACGGCCATATCCCCGTCCGTATTGATCATCCCCACACCGGACGACCGATCACTGTCTGCCGGGTTCGAGTGACTGAAGTCGAGGCGATCGAGGACCTCGACGGTATCGACGAAGACCGCACGCGTGTGGATGTGGGCTACGGCTTCTGTCTTGGCCACAACGAGAAAAAAGCGATCGCGATGGCCAACCTTGACATTGCCTGCCATCGAGATAACGGCCGCACCCAACTGGAACAATCGCTGCTGCTCACGACCGATGGGTTGGAATCGACCGGCTTCCTTGAGCATTTGAAACTGCCCCACTACGTCACCTTCAGATCGATTATCGAGCGCAAGATGGCGGCGAGGCGCCGAGCATGAGTACCGTCCGCGACCTCGTGGCTACTCGCCGCGACAATGCCGTGATGGACGCTGGCGCAGTTCGCGCCATCCGTCGAGCGATTCTGACCGCTATTGCAGTTCCTGGCTACCAAGTGCCATTCGGATCTCGGGAGATGCCGGTTGCACGAGGATGGGGGTCCGGTGGCCTACAGGTCACGATGGCGCTGGTCGGTTCCGCCGATGTCGTCAAGGTCATCGACCAGGGCGACGACGAAGGCGTCAACGCCGTCAACCTGCGACGGTTAATCCTGCGGGCCAGCGGTGCAACGGAAACCGATGACGTCAGCGAGTCAACCATCGTGCAGACCCGCCACCGCATACCCGAGGCCGGAATGGTCGACGGGCAGATTCTGGTGCTGCAGGTCCCAGAACCCGAACCGCTACGGGGAGTGGAGCGCGACACGCGCGAACTCGAACGAATGCATGCCGAGGCCGACTACGCAAAAATGTGGGTCAGTTTGTATGAGGACCGTGTCCGGAACGGCATGATCACCCGGACCACGGGGTATCCGTGCGTTGTCGCCGGCCGTTATGTGATTTCCACCACACCGATACCGCGTTGGGATGTTCCAGCCCTGCATCGGGCTCCGTATCTTGCTCTATTCGGTGCAGGACGCGCAAAACGGATCTATGCGATTCCGCCCGACACGACGGTCGAACCAATGACCTTCGAGGACGTTCCCTTTGAAGTTGAATTCACGCCCGGCGCACGCTGTCGTCATTGCGGCTCGGACGACTCGTACCTTGTCTCGACCCCACGAGAAGAGGGCGGAGAAACCTGGGCCTGCAGCGACACGTCATGGTGCCGGGCCCGGCGCCACCAACGAGGAGCGCAATGACGAACATCACTCCCGTCGCTCCCACCCTCGCCGTCGTAGGTCTTGGGCACGCCTACGGAGGCATCGACGACACCACAATCGCTGAGACGGGGCCGGCAGCCGGGACGTCGAAGCATGCCCGAACAGGCACCGTCGTCGCGGCGTGGGATGTGTCATTCGACGTGGCTGGTGGTGAGGCCCTCGGCGTCATTGGTGAATCCGGCTCGGGCAAGTCGACCGTCATGAAAAGTATCGCCGGTGACATCATGCCGACGACCGGACGCGTCACCCTCCAGCGCGGGGACGGCACGACAGCCGTCATCACCGAGATGAGCCCCGCGGAGATTCGGGCGCTGCGCGTCAACGACCTATCGATCGTTCACCAGAATCCTGCTGATGGGCTGGATCTCAGAATCACGGCTGGCGGCAATATTGCCGATCGTCTGACGGCGGCCGGGTGGCGAAATTTTGCTGCCATCCGAGAGCGCGCCGCCGAACTCCTCACTCGAACCGAGGTACCGCTTGATCGCATGGACGATCCTGTTGGCTCCTTTTCTGGCGGCATGCGTCAACGTGTCCAGTTGGCGAAGGCTCTGGCGAACACGCCATCGGTCGTTTTGCTCGACGAACCAACGACGGGGCTTGACGCGTCGATTGCTGCCGGGGTGCTTGACCTCATCCGAGGGTTACTTGATGAGTTTGGTCTCGCCGCCGTCGTCGTCTCACATGACTTCTCAGTGATTGAAATGCTCACCCAGCGATGTGTGGTGATGCAGCACGGGCGGGTCGTTGAGCATGGCCTAACGGACCAACTACTTGAGGACCCTGCGCATCCCTACAGCCAACGTCTCGTCGGAGCAGCTCGCGCATGAGCTCACAGTCCGTTCTCGACGTCGTCCAACTCCATAAATCCTTCGTGTTGCACAACATTGATGGGCGTCGAGTGGATGCACTTACCGGAGTCGACCTGCACGTCAACGTCGGTGAACACGTTGCATTGGCAGGTTCCAGCGGGGCTGGGAAGTCGTCACTGCTCAAGTGCATCTACCGGACCTATACGCCGACCTCGGGAGATGTCATTCTCACAGATACCGACGGAACACGCCTCGCACTGTCGGCCCTCGGCGAACGTGAGATGGTCATGGTGAGAGGGCGACGACTCGGATATGTGTCCCAATTCCTGAGGGCGCAACCACGTCGCACGCCGATGGACATCGTGACGGCAGCCGGCATCTTGCGTGGCACCGACGTCACCACAGCTCGCGTGCTGGCTATGGAGGCGCTCGACCGATTACGTCTTGACAAGGGTCTCTGGGACGTTCACACAAGTGTGCTGTCAGGCGGGGAACGCCAACGGGTCAATCTTGCCGCGGGAACCATTTCACCGCCCCGACTCCTCCTCCTCGATGAACCCGTATCTGCTCTCGACCCGGCGAACCGCACCGCGGCTCTCGATGTCATCGCTGACCTGTCAGCACAAGGGGTTGCAGTTCTCTCGGTCTTCCACGACCTCGAGGCCATGGAACGGCTCGCGTCACGCATCGTCGTCATGCGTGACGGTCGTATCGAATCCGATGGGCCACCCATCGAGATTCTGTCAACGCTCAGGGCGGTTGCGAGATGATCAGTCCCACACATGTCACCGTCACCGGTGTCGACATCGTCACCCCTAGTCACGTCATCACTGATGGGGTGATCGTCGTCCGGGACGGCATCATCCAAGAAGTATCGACTGGTTCACGTTCAGGGCCTGATGTCGTCGACGGACGCGGCGCAACTCTCATACCCGGCCTCGTCGACACGCACTCTGACGCATTCGAAAAGGAAATTCGACCGCGTCCAGGTGTCGTACTCCCACTCGAATTTGGGCTCGGGTCATTTGAAGGACGCGCACGCGCCGCGGGCATCACCACGATCTTCCACGGCGTCGCCTTCGAAGACTCCGACCATGAGAGTCGGACGGTTGAACAAGCATTGGCCATGTGCGAACTGATCGATGCCCAGCGACGATCACCATGTGCGCTCATCGATCACCACGTGCTGCACCGCCTCGACGTGCGCGATCCGCTCGGGTTATCCGCGTTGGAATCGCGACTCGATCAGGTCGAGACCTCCATTGTGACCGACCGGCCTCTTGTGTCATTTGAAGACCACACGCCAGGCCAAGGCCAATACGCCGATCGCTCATGGTATGAACGTTGGGTGTCGGGGAACCGTTCAGTTGATCCCGACGAAGCCCGCCGTCTCGTCGATGATCTGATTGAGCGGAGGGACCTATTCGCTGACCATCGGGCAACTGCGCTCAGTGCTGTGTCAACACGTGCGGCCGGCGGCCGGATCACACTGATGATGCACGACCCGACATCGGCTGATGAAGTGTCCAACGCCAAAGCCGCCGGTATGAGCATTGCGGAGTTTCCAACATCCTTGGAGGCAGCAGCTGCTGCAAAAGACACGGGCATGCGAACGGTGAGCGGTGCGCCAAATGCAATGCGGGGCACCAGTCACTCTGGCAATGTCGGCGCCCGCGAGCTCATCGCCGCCGGCCTATGCGATGGCCTCGCCTCGGACTACCTTCCAACGACGCTGCTCGGGGCAGTCCAGGCATTGACAACTGATGGCATCTGCTCCCTCCCGACTGCGGTGGGTCTCGTCACGCACGGGCCTGCGACGACCGTGGGCCTTCACGACCGCGGTCGTCTGGAGGTCGGATGCCGCGCCGACATGGCGCTAGTTGACTTCACCAAGTCGATGCCTATTGTTCGGTGGGTGGTGTCTCAGCACGAACGCCTGCATGTGGAGGCGCCATGACGCACGAGCAAGCACGCCATAACGCCCAACCCGCCGTCATCAGTGCCGATCACATCGCACAGTGGCACCGCGATGGCTTTCTGCACATCCCCGGTTTTCTTCGTGAGGACCAACTCGCTGAACTTGTCGAGTGGGTGGAAGAGATTTCACAACTCGCTGATGGCGAGAACGACGTGCTCCAGCACTATGAGTTGACGGCTGATGGGGCTCGCATCTGCCGGAGCGAACACCTTATTGAGCATCACGACGGGCTTCGGCAGCTGATTACCGGGCCCGACATGCTGGCGATGGCAAAGGACTTACTGGGTGAGCCAGCCGTCCTGTACAAAGAAAAGATCAACTACAAACTTGCCGGTGGTGCTGGCTTCGCGCCTCACCAAGACGCTCCGGCGTACCCGTTCGTTGCAACACACCTGACGTGCATGATCGCAGTGGACGCCGCCACAGAGACAAATGGGTGTCTCGAGATGGTGCCGCAGCGCCACGGCGAGGTCCTCCCCTTGAACGAACAGGGCTGTATTCGCGAGGATCTCGCCGCCACCATGGCGTGGCAACCAACGCCGGTTCAGGCCGGTGATCTGCTGTGGTTCCATTCACGAGCCCCTCACCGCAGCGGACCCAATTCCTCGGCCAGCGACCGCCGCGCGCTGTTCTGCACCTACAACGCTGCAGCGGAGGGCGACCGTCGGTCGTCCTACTACGAAACCAAGCTGACTCGGTTTGCCGAAGAAACAGCAGGCCCGACAACTCGCGTGAGCCTGATTGGTGACTTTCAGGGAACGGCACCGTCTGCTCAGCAGATTGCCGCGTACCGGAGCGGCCAACCACATAATTCTCAACCGGAGGAATCATGAGCACACCTCAGCCTGCCGTACCTTGGCGCCGTATCGCCTGTCCGGAGCAGGTGGCCGATGCAATCATCGACCTCTACCGCCAGATGGGTCAACGGACATACGACGAGGCCATCACGCAAACTTCCCATGCTGCGCAATGTGCCATACTCGCGATGAAGTCCGGTGCCGCGTCAACCACGATTGTCGCCGCACTTCTGCACGACATCGGGCACCTACTCGAACCAGATGACAGCACCATCCGGCACGAAGAAGATCTACGACACGAGTACCTGGGCGCACGATTCCTCTCGAACTGGTACCCCACAGCTGTCACCGAACCGATTCGGCATCATGTCGCTGCAAAACGGTATCTGTGCGCTGCGGAACCCGCGTACTTCGACGGCCTGTCGCCTGCGTCGCAACATTCATTGAGTCTCCAAGGTGGCCCATTCAGCCCCAATGAGGTGGCCGCATTCGAATCGCATGAAGAGTACGAGACCGCGGTGCTGCTCCGGCGTTGGGACGACGAAGCAAAAGACCCACGCCTCCACTACGGCCACATTGACGACTACCGCGATCTTCTCACTGCAACCGTTCTCCCGCTCCCACGCCGGGGATAAGCCCGATGCATGCGACGCCGAAGTACGTCGCGCTTGCCGATCGGCTCCAACGACGCTGGTCAGCGCTACCTGCCGGTTGCCTGGTGGACAGCGAACACTCCATCGCCGCCGAGTTCGGGGTCAATCGGTTGACCGCTCGGGAAGCGATGAGAGAACTAGAGCGACGACTTATCGTGCGTCGAATTCCTGGACGTGGGACCGTAACGGCTCACCGTATGCCCTATTCGATCGATGGCGACCACACACCTAGTTTCAGGCGGGTTGTCACCGCTGCCGGTTACGTTCCGGGAGTCGTTCGTCACCAACAGCGCTGGGTCGGTGAGGGAGACGAACGGCATCTCCGCATTAGGCGCGTCTTGAGTGTGGACGACCTGATTGCCGCAGTGGTCTTTGACCGCGTGCCAGACCCGATCGGGCAACAGATAATAGGAGTCATCAGCACCGGTGAATCGATCGCTGAGGCTCTGGCCTGCTGTGGCCACACTCCTCGTCGCGACGCGGCAGACATTGAGCTGCGGATCCCACCGCATCCCGTGGCGCGAGATCTCGGATATGGGTACGCACCCGTTCCCGTGTGGCACCTGACATCTCGGACCACCGATACGCGTACGGCATCCGTCATCCACACCTCACAGGCCTGGATGCGCCCCGAAATGTTCGCGGTTCAGGTCCAGTTGCGGTGACCGTTTGGCGATAGTTCGGTCACCATTCGCGCACACGACCGACACGCGTCACCCGTGATTCACCGGTGGTAATTACAAAGACCGCGTGAACAACACCATTACACCTTCCCCTCGTCGGGGCCGTCGGGCGCTGTTGGCGATCCTGGCCTCGACCGCACTCATTGCTGCCGCCTGTGGTGGCGACGACGACGATGCGGCGGATACAACGGCAGCGCCGGCAACGGCAGCTCCCTCCGGCACCCGCTCCTGCACCAGCCGAAGATCCTCGCGCTGACTGGCCATCCACATTGACCTTCGCTGCTGTCCCAGCAGAGAACGCACAAGACATCGGTTCCTATGTCACCCCGCAGATCATTGCGGACGAACTCGGCGTTGAGATGGAGTTCGTTCAGGCCGCCGACTACGCCGGCGTGATTGAGGGCATGATCGCCGAGCGCGTCGACATCGGCTCGTTTGGTGGTTTCTCATATGTGATTGCCACCGGTGCTGGCGCCGACATTGATGTTGTGGGTCTGTGGTCATCGGAGACACCCGATGGGTACGGCGACTACCGCTCCTACCTCATCGTTCCGGTCGGTTCCGACATTGCAACACCAGCCGACCTCGCTGGCAAGCGGGTGTGTTTCGTGGACCCGGGTTCAACCTCTGGCTTCTTGTTCCCATCGGCAGCGCTGCTGGCCGAGGGTCTGGACCCCACGGAGAACTCGACCGATATCGAGGCCATCTTCGCCGGCGGTCACGATGCGTCGGCTATTGCGGTCAACAACGGCGACTGTGATGCCGGTTTTGCGTACGACACGATGGTCACCCAACAGCTCATCGAGTCCGGAGATATCCCCGGTGTGATCGACGGAACCGGCGAAGGCGAAACGGTCAATGAGGCCGATGCCACGCTGGAGATCATCTGGAAGTCGACGCCGATCGCCGCACCTCCGCTCGCCGCTGGCAACTGGCTTCCAGAGTCGATGATCGACGAGATTCGCGAGATCGTCACCACCAAGGTGAACGTCGACTGGGCCGTGGATAACGGCTACTGCGACTCCGTTGATGACTGCCCGCTGTCGGACGGTCCCTTCTGGGGCTATCTCGCTGGCGAGGACTCCTACTTCGACGGTATCCGCGAACTGTGCGAGCTGACCGGCTCAGCGAAGTGCGAAGCCTGATCATCACAACTACATGACCTCGTAATTCTCCCCCCTGAGGGTGTGAGCCCGGACGGCCGTGCCGTCCGGGCTCACTGCCTTCATACCCACATCACAGGAAGTGACGACATGGTTACTGACACGGGATCTCGCTCTCCGATTGTTGAAGTGACATCGCTCACGAAGACATTTGACAACGGGCGAGTGCGCGCCCTCGACGACGTGACGCTCTCGGTTCCGGAAGGGCAGATGACCGTCATCATCGGGTTGTCCGGATCCGGAAAATCGACTCTGCTCCGTCACCTCAACGGCATGCATCAGCCGACCTCGGGAGCCGTTCGGGTCCTCGGAAGTGATCTCGTTGGTTTGGGATCGAAAGATCTCCGACGGCTACGACGCGATATCGGCTTCGTGTTTCAGTCATTCAACATTGTGGGCCGGCTCAGCTGTCTCGAGAACGTGATGTCAGGCGCCCTTGGCCGCCTACGTGGCCCGCGATATGGGGTGCTCAGTTACTCCCGTTCGCTTCGACGTGAAGCGCTCGAGCAACTCGACCGTGTCGGCCTCGGCGATCGAGCATTCCAACGCACCGACACATTGTCGGGAGGTCAACAGCAGCGCGTCGCGATCGCCCGCACACTCATGCAACAACCGCGCATCGTTCTCGCCGACGAACCTGTTGCCTCGCTGGACCCAGAAATCTCGGGCCAGGTAATGGACGTCTTGTTCCGGTCGTGTGTTGAAGACAACATCACCGTGTTGTGCTCCCTGCACCAAGTTGATCTTGCCCTTGGTTGGGCCAACCGAATGATCGGCCTCCGCGATGGTCGCGTTGTGCTCGACACTGCCGTTGACACCGCCTTGGACACCGAGCGGGTCATGGAGGTGTACAAGCGCTTGGATCCGACCGGCGAGAAGGCGACCGAATACGAGAGCCCGGCGGTTCATCAGTGACCATCATCCACGAACCACTCGAGAAAAAAGACGTCCGTGGATCTGACCAACCGACACCCCACCAGGGCTGGTCGGTTAACAGGATCGCACTGTGGGGCATCGTCATCTCATTCATGCTGGTCTCGATCTGGTCGCTGATCGACATCGGTGTCAACCCGCTGACCCTGTTCTTCGAACGGGACGACATCGGCAATCTCCTCCAACGGATGTGGCCCCCGACGATCACCGAATTGTCATCCGTGTGGGACGCCACTCTCGACACGTTCTTCATGGCGTTCGTTGGAACGTTTCTTGGCTTTCTTCTGGCGGTTCCCCTCGGATTCCTCGCCGCAACAAACATGACCCGCTTCGCGCCCCTGCGTGCCATCGCGCGTGGTGTCATCGTGTTTACCCGCGCGATTCCCGACCTTGTCTTCGCCCTGATTTTCGTGAGGGTCTACTCGATCGGAGTGCTGCCTGGCGTCTTGGCAATTGGCCTCCATTCCATTGGCATGTTGGGCAAGTTGTTCGCAGATTCCATCGAGCAGATCCAAACCGGACCCCGTGAAGGAGTGCAGGCGACTGGTGCACGCCGCTCCCAAGACATCGCCACCGGTGTCCTCCCGCAGATTGTGCCCAGTTTCATCGCGATCACTTTGTACCGATTGGACATCAACTTTCGATCGTCGACACTCCTCGGCCTCGTCGGTGCAGGAGGTATTGGCCTGCAAATTCGTGCTTATCAGGGTGGCCTGCGGTATCCCGAACTTCTCGGCGTGACGTTGTTGATCATCGCCCTCATCGTCCTGGTCGAAATCGTGTCGACCAGTGTCCGCGCCACCATCCTCGGTCATGACCGCACCAAGGTCGGTCTCTTGACCCGACTGCGCGGCGGTCCGCCAGCCAGCGCCTTTGCCCGCTCCGATTCACCGCCGGCCGGGACGCCCACCAACAGCGCATCGCTTCGCCCGCCATGGACGCGGGAGCGAGTCACCATGTACTTGTTCGGTCTCGTCACCCTCGTCATGTTGGTGCTGTCGTTCACGATGAGCGATATGTCGCTGGGCGACATGATCACAGGGCTTCCCGAAATCCCCCAGGTTCTGTGGCGACTGGTGCCCACTCAATTTGATTGGTGGCAGTCCCAATTTGCTGATCTCTTGATCGAGACGGTCTTGATGGGGTTTGCAGCGACCTTCCTCGCGCTGATCTTTGCTGTTCCGACCGGTTTCCTTGCCGCCCGCAACGTCGCCCCTGCGCGGTGGGTCTACGTGACCGCCCGCACATTCATCTTGGGCGTGCGCGCACTTCCTGACCTGATCGTGGCGGTGATCTTCGTCGCCGCACTCGGTCTTGGGCCCAAGCCCGGTGTACTCGCGCTGGCGATCGGATTGTTTGGCTTTGCCACCAAACTGTTCGCCGATGCGATCGAAGAGGTCCAAGAAGGTCCCCGCGATGGGATCCGGGCGACCGGGGCGTCGCGCCTTCAGGAATCATTCTCCGGCGTTCTCCCCCAGGTCATGCCGTCACTGGTCGGGAACTCGCTCTACTTATTAGACGTATCCATTCGCGGTTCAACCGTGCTCGGCATCGTGGGTGGCGGCGGTATCGGGTTCCCTCTCTTGCAGGGAGCGAAGCTGTTGAAATGGGATCTCCTCGGTGGGTTGCTCATCCTCATCTTCTTGATCGTCTACACCATCGAATTGCTCGCCGGCTGGGTGCGCCGACGAATTATCTAGATCACTTGTCGTGAACGCATCCAATCACCATCTGTCAGAGTTGCTCTCTGAGGCCGCCCATACCGCTTGGCGCGCCTACCGACACGCGATCGGCACGATGTCCGTGCAGTCGCGCCGTTCAACTGTGGGACCCGGTGCAGATGGAACCGAGACCTTCCTCCTCGATGTGCGCGTGGAAGCGCCAGTGCTTGACCTGTTGCACAGACGAGGAGTCAATGTTTTATCCGAGGAGGCAGGGTGGATCGACCGCGGAAGTGCCGTCACCATCGTCATCGATCCAATCGATGGCACCGCGAACGCAGCAGCTGGAGTACCTATCTCCGCCTTCGCTGGCGCGGCAGTTATCGATGATGAGGTCGTGGCGTCACGCGTTCTGTGGTTCGACACGGGGCGAGAGTGGGCTGCCACACGCGGTCTGACATCGACTCAACGAGTGTCGGGGCGCACCCACCTCGACGGATCCAGCGTCTCACTCCTGCGCCCTCGACCCGAGACAGCCGATTCGTGGTACGAAATTGCTCAACGGGCTGGTCGTGTGCGCGTACTTGGTTCATCGGTGCTCGAGGCCGCTCTGGTGGCTGACGACGCGATTGACCTCTTCTGCGATCCGGGTGGCGACGTCCATCGCATCGTTGACATTGCCGCCACAAAATTGATCGTGGAACAGGCCGGAGGGGTTGTGTGCGATGCCGCTGGTCGCCCGTTTCACTTCGAACCAAACCTCACGTTGAGGTGGTCCGGAATCTTCGCCGCGTCGCAAAGTCTTGCCGATGACGTACTGCGCATCATCACGCACTGAGGTCTGTCGGCACGCAGCGTTCAACGGTCAGACGCTCGACACGTCGACCTGAGAGTCCTGACAGAGTGTGATTGCGGGAACGCGAGAGAACCGTGAACCCGAGGCGCTCAAGTGCACCCTGGCGACTCCCTGCAACCGCGTTGATCTCGCCGATCCATGTGTCGAAGCCTGCAGTACGCACAGAGCGATCAACCTCTTGAAGCAGGGCGTGAGCGACTCGGCCCGAACGAGCACCGCTCACGACGTTCACGTGCGCGTGCGGCACCCGGCCTCGATCACGGGTTCCGCGCATCAGAGCAACCGTGTCAATGGTTCGCAGTTTGTAGAACCGCCGCGTGGGAGCCGACAGCCGTCCGGTGACCCATTGCACCGCGATCGCTGCTGCAAGACGCATCGCCTGACGGCGTGCGTGACCTTCCGCGGCTTGCGGATCCAGGCTGATCAGGGCATATCCCGCGACGTTGTCGCCCGTCCGACAAATGACGGCATCGCTATGCGCCGTCATTCGGTAGCACGACAAACAGGCGGCCACGTACTCATCAATGTCGACCCCAGGTACGGGTTGACCCAGCAGCATGGTGTCGGTCATGATGCGGGCGATCTCAT
The DNA here is from genome assembly GCA_009923855.1 of Actinomycetota bacterium. Taxonomy (GTDB): domain Bacteria; phylum Actinomycetota; class Acidimicrobiia; order Acidimicrobiales; family Ilumatobacteraceae; genus Casp-actino5. The sequence continues at coordinate 11,651 of RFST01000008.1, read as the reverse complement.
CGAAATCGCCGCTCGTGCAGTGATCCACCACCAACGGTTGAGCGGAGGTCGTCACGCTGCGGCCGCGCGCGCAGCCCGTAGTTCGTTGAACACATTGAGCATCAGCGCCGACGATCGTTCCCACGTGTACCGCTCCGCGTGTCGGCGTGCTCGTTGACGTGTTGCGGCACCTGGCCACTGCGAAACGTCAAGAATTGCGCGTGCAAATTCTGCACCAGTGGACTCCGCCACGCGGCCCACACCGTGGCTAACCAGTTCTTTCAGGGCGCCACCGCTGGGAACAACGACCGGGGTTCCTGTCGCCAGCGCCTCAAGCGCCGCGAGTCCGAATGTCTCACTCGGCCCAGGAGCAACTGCGACATCGGCCGAGGCAAGAAACGTGGCGACCCTCATCCGGTCAGGAACATGCCCGTGAAACGTGATTGGTAATCCGACTGCTTCGGTCTCCAGTGCGGTCCGCATCGGACCATCACCGAGCACATCAAGGTGCACCGCAGCACCCCGACGGACAAGATCGGCAACTGCCTCAACCAACAAGCCCGGCTGTTTCTCCGGCGACAGGCGCACCACCGCGACAAGGTGAAGCACGCCGTCTCGCTCAGGGCGCGTCACCGGGTGAAAGCAATCAAGGTCAACCCCGAGCGGCACCTGGCGTATCGGAACGTCACCGATGCCCCGGAACTCGCTCGCAGCGAAGTCCGACGCAGCGACAACGGCGTCGACTCGCGTTAACACGCGGCGATTAAAGCGCCGCACACCCGCAGCAAGTGCCCGATTCGTTCCCATGACACCGGGAATGACCGCATCTAGACGTTCGTGTGAGATGAGGACGACCGGTACCCCGGCCAGCCGTGGAACGCGACACACGCCAAGCAATGTCGTCTTGTCGCTGAGCTCGATCACATCTGGTGGATCGTTGGCCAAAACGTTGCGCACGACGGCACGGTCGAGAATCAACCTGTATCCGCCTAGGCGTGGCACCACGGGGGCCTCAATTCGATGCACTCGGCGTTCAGGTGGCCCCTCAACCTCAGTGGTGTCACCTGGGATGACAAGGGTGCACCGGTGGCCAGCAGCCACGTAACGCATCGCAAGCTCATCAAGAGCAACCTTGATTCCACCCGAGCGGGGTCCATGAAAATTCGCAAGCTGGACGATATGCATCAGGCCGCCGCCCCATGTTGCACCGGAACGGCATCGATGGCGCGTCGCCGACGACGCTCGGCAATCAGCTCCGCATAGGTCACTGTCGATGCAACACCCGCAACTTGAATCAACGTGATGGTTTCATGAGCGAGGGCAGCGGTGCTGAGGTCACGTGGATGCAACGCCAGCCGCACATCCCTTCCCGATGTCACGTGACCGATCAGAACACGACGAACCAGGCGCGACCCGACAGAGGTCAGCAACGAATCCGGACGTTGGCACACAGCCGGAACTCTGTGCCGCTCTCCTCCCCTATGGTCGATGATCAATCTGTGCGAGGTGGAGTACTCGAAACCAAGTGCGCCGACGGCGTCGCGAGCCGGGGTCGACGCCAGCCATCCGGGGGGTGTGAACCCGACGGGGTGAAAACCGGCGTCTCTCATCGCGCCGAGACCCGCAACGAGCCGTTGGCGTGAGGACGCGCGATCAAGGGTGGCGAACTCGGCGCAACCGCGCGCAATAACCCGTGCGGCTATCCCACCCATTCCAATCACACCGTTGTCTGGCGCAGTATGACTCCAGCCATGCATCGAGATTTCGTGTCCCTCTTGTTGGCAATGGTCCAACCAACGACAGAACGGAGAGCCGGGAACCATCGACTCTCCGCCCCAGGGGCCCGGCACAACCAGCAGGGTTGCCCTAATGCCGTGACGCTGCACGTGGTTCACCAGTTCTCGGGACACCGCAAAGGTGCACGGCGCAACATCATGAATTGAAACGACGACGTTGGCACTCATGCTGCTCGACGGCTTCGACGGCTACGGGTCACCTGGGTCTCAGCGACCGTTGTGTACGTCGCAACGAGTTGTTCGAGGATGACCGACCACGGTCGCTGTTCAGCATCGGCACGCGCTTGGGCGCCAAGTGCACGGCGGGCAACCGGGTCCTGAGCGAGTTCGAGTACTGCGCCGGCCAGTGTCTCTGGAACCTCGGGGGACCAGAAGTATCCATTTGCTCCGTGACGTATCAGTTCAAGCGGCCCCCCAGCGCTTGGGCCGACCACCGGCACACCTGATGCCATTGCTTCTTGCACTGCCTGGCAGAACGTCTCATCGATTCCCGGATGCACGAATACATCGAACGACGCATATAGGCGCGCGAGTTCTTCACCATGCTGAAACCCGAGGAACCGAGCTCGCGGCATCCTGCGTTCAAGGGCCCGCCTCTCTGGACCATCTCCAACCACGACCACGTTGAGATCGTCACGCTGAGCGAGATTCTCGAGGCGTTCCACTTGCTTTTCTCGGGCCAGTCGTCCCACGAATCCAACGATTGGTAGGCCGTTGGGCGACAGGAAACGCCGAAGTTCAGCGCTACGACGAGAGGGGCTGAACAAGTCGAGATCGACGCCACGCGGCCACACCTCGACGCGCTGACAACCTCGTGTTGTCAGCGACCATGCCGATATCCGACTCGGGGCAAGGGTCACGTCGGCCAAGTTGTGCACGCGTGCGAGATACGACCAGATGGGCTCGGCCGCTCGGCCAAGACCATGACGTTTTGCGAAGCCGGCAAGGTCGGTTTGGAACACAGCGACGCTGGGAATTCCATGCCGCTGAGCACAGCGCAGTGCAGCAGCTCCGAGAATCACCGGAGCAGCAACATGGATGACGTCGGGTCGAATCTCGCGCATCAGCGACGCCAAACGGTATGCGCCGACGGTGACGCGCACATCGTCATAGCGAGGGAGGGCAACCGAACGCACGCGAATGACCGGAACCCCATACACCTCAGCGGGGCCTGGTTCCGGCGCAATAACCACGGGCCGATGGCCTGATGCGACAAGGTGTTGCACCACCCTTAACACCGAATTGGTCACTCCGTTCACCGACGGGAGGAACGAGTCGGTGACAATTGCAATCGTCATCGGCCCGTCACTGTCGCTCTTTGGGCTGAGCACGCGAGCATGTTCGGCAACAAAAGTGAACGCCGTCCGCGATCTGCGTAAACCTCGCGTGATTCCTCAGCAACAAACGCCTGACATGTGCTCGGATTGGACGACGTCGGACCAACTGCCGTTGTGGCACGCTGACGCCATGGACGACCGCACCGCCATCATCGACCTTGCCATCGCCTACACATGGGCCCTCGACACCCGCAACATCGATGGCCTCGACGAGGTGTTCACCCCCGATGCCACGGGCATGCTCCACGGCGTGGCCTGCGAGGGCCGCGATGCGATCAAAGAACGCATCGGCGGGGCGATTCTGCGTTTCGATGCCACCCAGCACCTGGTCGGCAACCACCAGGTCACCATCGATGGTGATGAGGGAATGCACCGATGTCAGTTGCAGGGCCAACATGTCCTCACGGGAACTGACGGTGGAGACACCTTCATCGTTGGCGGCTACTACGAAGATCGGGTGGTGCGCACCGCCGACGGGTGGCGCATCGCGCATCGTCTGATGCAACAGACCTGGACCTCGGGCAACCCCGCAGTAGTGCGCCGCTGATCCACGCTGCAGCTATCGACTGCAGGTCGCCGGGACGCGGCCGGTAACGTCGCCACGAGATGGCTGCGCTGCCGCGGCACCCCGCTACCCACCACAACGGAGCATTCAATGATCCCCACCTCCACCCGCATCGTCACCCTGCAGGCCCGACCCGAACCCGGAGGCGACCCGAGCCCGGACATGTTCGCTGTGGAGGAGCGCCCGTTGCCGACCCCGGGTGATGGACAACTGGTGCTGCGCAACATCGCGATGAGCGTCGACCCTTCGATGCGGGGCCGTCTCGATCTTGGAGAAAAGCAGTACACCACGAATTTTCAGATCGACGAGCCCCTCGACGGATCGGCCGTGGGCCAGGTGCTGGCTTCGAATCATCCCGACATCGCGGTGGGCGATGTGGTGCGACACCGGGCTGGCTGGCGTGACCACGCGGTGATCGACGGCGCCACCGCCTACCGCGTGGACGCCGACGCTGCGCCGGTAGGGGCATGGCTCGGCGTGCTCGGCCAAACCGGATTCACCGCATGGGCCGGCTTGAAGCGGGTTGGTGAACTTCACGATGGCGACACCGTGTTCATCTCGGCTGCGGCCGGTGCTGTCGGGTCGGCAGCAGGACGTTTCGCACGTCTACTCGGCGCCGCGCGCGTGGTCGGGTCCGCAGGTGGCGCGGCGAAGGTGGCGCAACTGGTGAACGAACTCGGGTACGACGACGCGATGGACTACCGCGCGGAGGACCCGCGCGACGGAGTTCCACGTCTCGCACCCGATGGCATCGATCTGTACTTCGACAATGTGGGTGGCCCACATCTCGTTGCTGCCTTGCACAACATGTCGATCGGTGGTCGCGTGGCGCTGTGCGGCATGATCTCGCAGTACTCCTCTGATGGTCGCGGACAGGACATCAACCATCTGATTGAAGCGGTTCTGCGGCGGGTGACCATCCGTGGGTTCATCGTCCGCGATCACGAGGATATGCGCCCCGAATTCGAGTCGACGGTGGCCGGGTGGCTGCGCTCCGGTGAGGTCGAGGCCCTGCAGACGGTGACCGACGGGATCGATCACGCGGTTGAGGCCTTCCTCGGCATGTTGCGTGGTGGCAACATCGGCAAGGCGCTCGTGCGTCTCGACACCGACTGGGAGGTGTGAACGGTGGCCGATACCTCTACGGCTCGCGGGCTTGCTGCCGCCGATCACGATGCCCTTCTCGGTGCGCGTTGCACCGCATGTGACGTGCAGATATTCCCGGCGCAGGCGGCCTGCCCTCGCTGCGGGGCACCCACCGCCGACTGTGCTCTGCCCGAGCGCGGCGTGTTGTGGAGTTGGACGGTGCAACGATTCCGCCCGAAGCCGCCCTATGAGGGCCCCGACGAGTTCGAGCCCTATGTGGTTGGTTATGTCGACCTTGGTGATGTGAAGGTCGAGGGACGACTGGACGGTCGCCCGGTCGACGCCTGGACCATCGGCGACCCGGTGCGCCTCGAACTTGGGGCGCCCGACGACGATGGCGCGGTGTGGACATACCGCTGGATTGCCGATGACGGAGGTGCCTCATGAGCGTGTCGATTATCGGTGTGGGGTTGCACCCCTTCGGCCGTTTCGACATCACCGGTCGGGAGATGGGTCTAATCGCCGCTCGCGAGGCGCTCGCCGATGCCGGTGTGGAATGGGAGCAGGTCGGTTTCGCCGCCGGGGGTAGCCGCGACAGCGGATACGCCGCAGCGCTTGTGAGCGAACTGGGTCTCACCGGTGTGCCGTTCATGCAGGTGTACAACGGTTGCGGCACGGCCGGTAGCGCGGTGCTGGCCTGCGCACAGGCGATCGAGTCGGGTGCTGCCGAGATCGCCCTCGCTGTCGGGTTCGACAAGCATGCGCGCGGCGCTTTCGGTTCGAACCCCGCCGATTACGGCCTACCCATGTGGTACGGCCGTGACGGGATGATGGTGACCACACAGTTCTTCGCCTTGAAGACCCAGCGATACCTGCACGAGCACGGCCTCGATGAACGCCTACTCGGCGAGATCACCGCCACCGAGTTGCACAACTCCTCGCTCAATCCGAATGCATGGCGCCGCAATGCTCTCAGTGTCGACGAGATCATGGATGCCCAGATGGTGAACGATCCGCTCACCTCGTACATGTTCTGCAGCCCGAGCGAGGGTGGCGCGGCGGTGGTGTTGGCCTCCACCGAGGTGGCCCGCACCATCAGCGACCACGCGGTTGAGGTGCGGTCGCTCGAGTTCCGCACCCGTCGTTTCGGCACGTTCGAGGTCTTCAACCCGTGGCTCGCGGCCGAGTTGACCGACAGCGCCACCGTCGACGCTGCTAGTGCCGCGTTCGCGGCGGCGGGATGCCGGCCGAGCGATGTCGACGTTGCCCAACTGCAAGACACCGAAGCCGGTGCTGCGCTCATGCACCTCGCCGAATGTGGCTTCTGCGATCACGGTGAACAAGCCGAGTTGATTCTCGATGGTGGCCTCGGTGTGCACGGCCGATTACCGGTGAACACCGACGGTGGCCTGATCGGCAATGGTGAGCCCATCGGTGCCAGTGGATTACGCCAGATCGTCGAATGCGTGACCCAACTGCAGGGTCGCGCCGGCGAGCGTCAGGTACCCAATGATCCCGAGATCGGGTTCACCCAGGTGTATGGAGCACCCGGCATCAGCGTGTGCGCCGTGCTCTCTCGCTAGCACCGGCGCGGTGGTGACCGCACGAAATCACTACAGTTCATCGGGCATACGACCATCACAGGGGGTAGCCCAATGAATGCCGACAACACCTGGTTCTGTGACTCCGATCTCGAGGATCGTTTTCCTGCGTGGACACGCGGCAACGCCGCCGATGTGTTCCCCGACCCGTTCAGCCCCCTCGGCCAGTGGCTGGTGCTGCGTGAGGGCATGGCACCCGCTCTGCGCAACGCCTATATCACCATCGGTGCCCTTGACTACGACGAGTTCGTCGACCCATACCGGCCTGACCTGTTCAAGATCTTCGGCGGCTACCCGTATAACCCGTTGACCCTCACGCGCATCCTCGGTGCACGTATGCCGGGTGCGTCGCCCGAGATGATCGACCAGGCCTTCTTCGACGAGCGCGACGAAGTGCCGCCGTACGAGCATGCCGACTGGCACGACTCCGATGTACATGAGGCCCGCCTCGGTGCATCGCTCGGTTGGGCGATGTCGGCCACCGAGCTGCCCGACCTCGATGAGGATCGTGAACTGGCACGACAGTTGCGTGAGACCCGGCCCGACCTGTCGACAGCGCGTGACGCCGCGCTCATCGCCCGTGCCCGCGCGATGATGGGGCACCTGCAGCAGGTGTTCGAATCCGCGATGACCGTGTCGTCGCTGTCGGCGCTGGGCACCGGTGCCATCGCGGCGATCTGTGACGCCCTGGGTGACCCGACCATGGGTATCCGCCTGCTCGCGGGCATTGAAGTTGACTCGGCCGCCCCATCGCACGCCATGTGGGATCTCGGCCGCGCCGCAGCCGCTTCTCCCGGCGTAAGTGCCGCATTCGAGGCCGGCCCCGACGAGGTACTGGATCGTCTGCGTGCCGACGGTGGGGCTGACGCCACCGCATGGCTGGCCGATTTCGATCAGTTCTTGCACGATCACGGCTTCCGCGGCCAGAACGAGTACGACCTGCGGGCGCCATCGTGGGAGTTGCGGCCCCGCATCGCTCTTGCCGCGATCGACCTGATGCGCCGCTCCGACGAGTCCCAGGCACCGAAGGTGCGCGCCGCAGCATCGGTGGCCGAGCGTGATCGCATCGCTGCCGATATCCGCGCGAAGATCGCCGGTGATGCCGAGACTGCGGGCACCTTCGAAGCTGCCCTGCAGTCCGCACAGTTGTTCCTCGCGGGTCGTGAACGCGCCAAGACCAACACGGTGCGGGTCATCAACGAAGCCCGCGTGGCGCTCTATGAGTACGGACGGCGTCTCGTGGAACGCGGCGTCATCGACGACGTGCAGAAACTGTTCATGGTGACCGATGCCGAACTCGACAAGTTGCGTCACCATCCCGAGACGATGACCGACCTCATCGAGCAGCGCTGGGTGCAGTACAAGAAACTGTTTGAGGTGGAGCCGGTGTTCGTTGTGAACAAGGTGGTGCCGGGACTCGATGAGATGACTCGTCGTGACGCCAAGTCGGTAAGTGCCGCTGGTGTTGGTGCGGTGCTGCAGGGGTCTGCTGGCTCGGGTGGCACGGCCACCGGTCGCGCCCGCGTGATCCGCGACGCCGCCGACCCGATGGGTCTCGAACCCGGCGATGTGCTGATCGCTCCTCAGACCGACCCGTCATGGGTGCCGTTGATGGTGCCCGCCGCCGCTGTGGTGGTGAATGTGGGTGCCCAAGGCAGTCACGCCATGATCGTGTCGCGCGAGTTGGGCATCCCGTGTGTGGTGTCGGTGGCCGATGGCACCGACATCATCCCCGACGGTGCGATGGTGACGGTGGACGGCAATGCCGGCACGGTCACGATCGACAGCCTCGACTGATCGGTGACCAAGCGACTGGTGTCGTTGTCGCTCAGCGCCCGCTGAGTCGGCGCGCAGCGGCTACATCGAAATAGTCCGCATCGAGGGTGATCATGCCGTCGCGCACGGTGTGCAGTGTCCACCCGGGAATCCGACCGTTGGGGAACACGCACCACCACTGGCTCCACGCCACGGTGTCGTCGCCGGCGACGTCGACGAGTTCGAAGGTGATACCCCGTTCGGGCATCTCAGAAGCCATGCGGGCCATATACGCCGCGATGGTGTCGCGACCCTCGAAGCGGCCATAGACCTGATCGGTGAACACTGCGTCCGGTGCGAACAAATCGGTGAGGCGGGTGTAGTCGGCGGTGTCCTGGATCTCCCAGAACCGGCGAATCACATCGACTGCCGCGCCCTCTGAGCCCGCCATACCCGCAGAGATGCCGGCCGCACCGGACAGGTCGGGGGTGGGCCCGTCGGGTCGCAGTCGGGCATAGGCCGCGCTGTCCACATAATCGGCAACGAACTGCACTTTGTCGTCGTCACCGATGCGGTACAGGCTTTGGCCCGGCACTTCCAGCCGGTCGGGACCCACCACCATGATCCAGGTGGCCCAGGCCACGTTCCGGTCGCCCACGGTGCGCCAGTCGGCGAATGTCGCACCGGCAGCGGGTACGAGTTCTTCCATATGCGACATGAATGCACGTAGTTGGTCGTGGCCGCGCTGAGCTCCCATGAATGGGTCGAAGTACACAGCGTCATCGGCGAACAACTCGAGCAGGCTCGTGTAGTTCTGGGCGTCTTCGACCGCGCCGAAGCGGGCGGCGATCTGCGCAGCAGGTCCGTTCATATGTGGTGCTCCCTTGTGATGGCCGACATTGACCAGCGTAGGAATCCACACCGGTGGACGATCAGTCGGACGCTACGGCGTGTGCGCGGGCCGGCGTCGTGACAGCGCTGCTCTCAGGCGTCCGGCAATGCCTTCTGGGTAGATCACTGCGGCCACCACCAAGGCGATGCCGCCAATGGTGACGTCCCACTCCCCCGACCCCTCACCGATGCGATCGAGAGCGTGGAACACCACCCCTGATGAGGCGAGCAGTCCCGCCACCAGGGCACCAGAGATTGACGTGACCCCACCGAGGTAGGTGAATGCCACCAGAGTCAATGACGCGATCACGCCGAATGTGGTGGCCGATACCTGACCGAAGCGATATCCGATCAGGCAGCCCCCGAGGCCGGCGATGAATGACGACATCGCATAGGCCTGCAATTTCACCCGCGCCACGCTGATGCCGACAGCAGCTGCGGCACGTTCGTTCGAGCGCACGGCAAGGATGCGCCGACCTGTGGCGCTTGCTCGCAGGTTCATCACGCCAACCACCACGATGATGAGGATCGCCAGAACCAGAACCCCGAACACCGCCCGTGATGGATCATCAACTCCCACCAAGCCGAGATCCATGCCGAAAAATGTTGGGTTCGGAACTCGTGCACCACCGGTGGCGGCATCACCGACGTAGGTGGGGTTCTTGAACACGAATTCAACGATGGCGATACCACCTGCCAACGTGACGACCGCGAGTTCGGTGCCTCGCACACGAATGGCGGGCACAGCCACCAGCACCCCGACGATGGTGGCGATACCGGCGGCGAGTAGTGGGGCCACGGGGAAGGGCACGCCGAGGTCGGTAGCGAAACGTGACAGCGAGAACGCCCCCACCCCGGCCAGAACCATGTGGGCCAGCGACACCTGACCGGCGAAGCCGGTCAGCACCACCAGCGACAACGACAGCACCATCGCAGTCATCGATGTGATGACTGCGCCGCGCCACAACGGCCCCAGCGCGACCACGCCGATGACGGCGCCCGCGACGGCCACAGTGGCCGGTATCGGCCGCCATCGCACCGGCGGCACCACCGGCAGTCGCCATGCGGTGTCATCGCCGCGGCCCGGGATGCTGCGCCCCACCGCCAACATCACAACCAGGATCACCACGAACGGCAGGCCTTCGCGCGCTCCGTATCGCGGGAACCACGGCAGATCGACCTGCAACTTCACGAACACCGACTGGACGAGGCCGATGGCGACACCCGCTGCAACGGTGATGGGAATGGATCGGAACCGCCCGCAGAGCACCGCACCGAGGGCGGGCACGAGGAACCCGAAACTGAAGGTGGTGGCCGAGAGCGACACCATGGGCGAGGCAAGGATGACCACCGCAGCGCCGCTGGCGGCCGCAAGGGCAAAACCCGCAGCTGCTGCGGCATCGGGTGATCGCCCGAGGAGCACAAGACCCTTGGCGTTCGAGGCGGCGGCTCGCACCACGAGTCCGAACCGGGTGAATCGCCACACCACCGCGGTCGTGACGGCCGCCGCGATGACGATGGCCATCAACCACAGTCCATCGGCCGACACCACGATCGTGTCGCTGAACCGCACGGGATCACGCGGCAGGATCGGGTCAACCCGCAGGCCGGTGTCGTCACCGAAGCGGCGGCCGATGATGCCCATGGTGGCCACGAGTACCCCGATGGCCGCCACCACACGCGCCAACTCGGGTGCGCGCGCGAGGCGCCGATAGACCACGCGGTGCAGCAGCACCGCGATGGCCGTCGTGGTCAGTACCGCGATCGCGAACGACGGCCACTGTCCGATATCGCCACCGAGATCGGTGCGCGCTGGCAGGCCGGGAACTGGCCATGGGTACGCCCCGCGTCGCAGATCGGCGTACACATAGCCGCCCCAGGTAGCCACTGCTCCGTGTGCAAGGTTGACAATGCCCGACCCCTGGTGAGTGATCAGCAGTCCCAGCGCGAACGCGGCGATCACCGCCCCGGCGGCCGATCCCGACAGGATGTAGTAGGCGTAGTCGGCCATCAACCCCCGCCGTTCTAGGGCAGGTAATCGATCGCGGACACGGAGTCGAAGCCGGGCAGTGTGGCCACGTCACCATCGTCGGTGTAGTACCCGACCGGCAGACTGAATCCGCAGATCGATGGGAAGGCGGCCACCACCCCACAGTGAATGGTCTCCCCATTCGGGAACGATCCGGGTGCATCGCCGCTGGCCATGACCGCGGCGATGGCCTCGCCATCAACAGCGACCCCGTCGTCCGCCAACACGTTCGCCACCCGGGCCAGCGTGCCGATCATCGTGACGGCCAGAGCGCCAAGCCCGGCGCCGCTCGCACCATCGCCTGAGCCATCGTCGAGCATCGCTTCGAACTCAATTGACGCCAATGAATCATCGGACTCGCCAACGCCCACGAACATCCACCCCGCGGCGTCATCACCCACCACATCCAGCACATCGGATCCGGCACAGATCGCCGTGGATATCGCGGGCGTGTCGATGCCAAGCAGCGCGCGGCCACGCATGGCCCCGATACATCCGGCATCGGAATACAACGACACGAGAAGGTCGGGGTCGCCCGCAGCGGCTTCGCGAATCAATGCTTGGAAACCAGCATCGGTTTCATTGTCGCCACCTTTGATCGACACATAGTCG